>NZ_CDRJTB010000046.1:0-51493 GCF_976954365.1 Paenibacillus sp. Marseille-Q9583 | reverse complement strand
TAATCCCTGAAGTATGAAGCAACACCAAGAACACCAGAATCGGCGCAACATACCGGAGCATAAACAACCAAACGCGGAACCAACCTGCCTTAAGCCCAGCCGCTTCTGCTGCCCCTTTCCAGAAATAACCGGCAAAGATGGTAACTAACAAACCGCCTAGTGGCAACATAATGTTAGAAGTTACAAAATCCACCCAATCGAACAACGCTTTGCCGCCAAACGATAGCTCAGGGACCATTCCCAGTGACATCGCCGAAGGAATGCTGAGGAGGAAACATACTAATGACAAAATCCAAACTGAACGTTTCCGGCTCCAATTCCAGCGCTCCATCGCGAAAGATACAGGCACTTCAAGCAGAGATACGGCAGAAGTTAAAGCGGCAATCGCCAGCAAGATAAAGAACAAACCACCAAAGAATGCACCAAATGGCATTGCTGAGAAAGCTGCTGGCAAAGCAATGAAAATTAGCGAAGGACCTTGATCAGGAGCAATGCCAAATGAGAATGTCGTCGGAAAAATAATCAGCCCTGCGATAAACGCATATAACAAATCTCCTGCCCCGACTGCGAGTGCAGCAGTTCCTAGCGATTGTTTTTTATCCACATAAGAGCCGTAAGTCAGGAGAATCCCCATCCCAAGCGAAAGTGAAAAGAAGGCGTGTCCCAATGCGACTAGCGCAGATTCCGCCGTCAGCACCGAAAAGTCTGGTTTTAGGAAAAAGGCTACTCCTTCGTTTGCACCTGGTAAGGTAACAGCACGAACCATTAATACAATTAGGAGAACGACAAGACCAGGAATCAATACCTTATTAAATTTCTCGATCCCGCCTGATACTCCAAGAATAACAACACCCGCCGTTATAAGGATTGCTATCCCCTGCCAAACAATCGGCATAGGTCCAGAGATAAAGGAGCTGAATTCACCTGCATAATTACTGGAACTAAACAATTGTCCATTGAAGGCAATCATTGCGTAGTTCAACGTCCATCCTGCAACAATGATATAAAAGGAAAGAATTAAAAATGGTGCAAGGACTTGCAGAAATCCGACCGCCATCCAGTTCTTCCCGCCTCCGGCTCGTACAAATGCAGTAGCCGCGCTTCCACGTCCGCTGCGACCGATGGCCAACTCTGCCAACAATACCGGTAAACCGATCAACACTAAACATACAATGAAGAGAAGGAAGAAAGCCGCTCCCCCATTTTCCCCAGTGATATACGGAAATTTCCACATGTTCCCTAGTCCTACTGAGCTCCCGATCGCTGCGAAAATAAAGCCGGCGGAAGAGAAACGCTCCTTCTTCTCTGAGAGAAGATTTTTTTCACCTTTAAATTGATTCATTCTTATGCCCCGTTTTCTTTTTTTCTTTTTTAGACCTCATTATAGCCTATGTTAGCTTGATCGTCATATGAAAATTTTCTGAATATTTTTATTGTTTTCAATAATTATCCAGTTTAGCCATGAAATCCATCTAAATAAAAAAAGAGCTACATGTTCTAGTCTTGGACTAGAACCGTAGCTCCTTCTTCAAACTCTTTTTCAAAAAAGAGATTATTCTTTTACAGCACCTACTACAATCCCAGTTACAAAGAAACGTTGCAGGAAAGGATAAACCAATAGAATTGGCAAAGCACTTATGAAGATCTGCGAGGCCCGGATGGTTCGTTGTGATAAATTAGCAACGGCTGCCGGATCAAGCTTAGACATATCTGCCTGAACGATAATTGTCTGCATAAACGTTGCTAACGGAAGCTTATCAGCATCTCTGATATAAATAATACCATCAAAATAAGCGTTCCAGTGTCCTACCATAAGGAATAGAGACACGGTTGCAATAACAGGTAAGGAGACCGGTAAATATATTTTCACAAAGGTCTGAAAGTGCCCTGCCCCATCAATAAAAGCTGCTTCCTCAAGGTCTTTAGGTACGGTACGGAAGAAATTCAGAAGCAAGATGATGTTAAATACAGCAACTAATCCAGGAAGAATAAGTGCCATCAATGAATTCATAAGACCAAGCTTCAGAATTAGAATGTAACCCGGTATTAGACCACCGCTGAACAGCATGGTGACAACAAAATACCAGAGATAGACGTTTCTTGCACGAAAGACTCTTGTTTCCTTAGACAGAGCATAAGCTGCAACCGTATTTACTACCAGCGCTAGTCCTGTTCCGAGTACTGTCCGTTCCACAGACACCCATAAGGAGTTAAGGAAATTGACATTATTAAACGTCTTTGCATAGGCTTCAAAGGTAAAACCAATCGGCCAGAATGTGACTAATCCAGCATTAGCAGGTGCGGATGCACTAAGAGATACCATGAGTAAGTGGTACAAAGGTAGCAGGCAGAGCACGGAAAGGATTGTCAAACACACATTATTGATTATACTGAATATTCGATATGGAATTGTTTTATGGTACATCAGTTGTCATCCTTTCTAGAAAATTCTGTACCCTGCAAATCTATAAGCAAGTCGGTAAGAGACTACGATTAAGATTAAGCTAATAAACGATTTAAATAGATTAACTGCGGTTGCGAAACTGAACTGTCCGCTTAGTAGACCTTCTCTATACACGAAGGTATCAATGATATCTCCCTGTTGATAGATCAATGGACTGTACAAGTTAAAGATTTGGTCAAAGTTTGCGTTGAGCACATTACCCAGTGCCAAGGTGGCGATTACGATAGCGATTGGGATTAACGCAGGAATTGTGATATACATCGTTTGTTTCCAACGCCCCGCCCCATCCACTTCAGCAGCTTCATAAAGTGATGGATTGATACCCGAAAGTGCCGCTAAAAAGATAATCGTATTGAAACCAAACTCTTTCCAAACATCACTAGCAATGATAGTGAACCTGAACCAGTTGCCGTCTCCTAGGAAGAAAATCGGCTTGATGCCGAATACAGATGTGAGGAATTGATTGACAATACCTGTCTGAGCAAGGATATCAATGAGAATCCCTGAAAGTGTAACCCAAGACAGAAAGTGCGGAAGATAAACGAGTGTTTGAATCGTTCTTTTAAGGCCCATTCTTCTTACCTCATTAAGCAATAAGGCGAAAATAAACGGAATTATCAAGTTCAAAACAATTTTGGAGCAAGCAAAAAATAACGTATTCCACGTAATGGACAAGAAATAATCATTCTCCCACATGTACCTGAAATGCTTAAGTCCGACCCACTCGGAATCAAAAAAACCTAGTGCAGGTTTATAGTCTTGAAATGCCATAAGAATTCCGGACATCGGAATATAAGAAAAAATAAAAACCATGATTGCCGCTGGCAACACCATAAAATGGAGAATCCATGGTTGATTAAAGCCTTTTTTTCTTTTTTTACTCGGCTGACTTTCTAGGCTCGCCTGTGGTATCGAGTTAACCTCCATATTAGCCTCCATAGCTCTCTCCTGTTCCCAAAAAAAATATTTTGTGTGTGATGGGGATCTCTGCTATAAATAGTATCAGGCGTTTCTCAGGTTTGACTATATAACATTGTTAGGCTTGATAGGGTTTTATTAGGACAACATCTGGAGGGGCATTTATGAATTTATGGAAGCGCTTTACAATACTTAGAGGAAACTTACAATCTCGATTTAGTCTGTTTGCCAAAATAAACAGCTTGATCATACTCCTATTCATTCCCATCATTATCATGTATACCTTTTCAAATAACGTCACCTTCGAGGTTGTAGGTAAAGAGTTGCAGACGTCCAATGCGAAACAACTCACTTTTTTATCCAATCAGATCGATTCTCGAATTAATCAGATGATGGACTTCACCCTTATTCTTTCAAGAGATCCCAACGTTAGGGCATTCAATGGACTAAATGTATGGGAAGATCGATATGATCAGATGCAGACCAGATATATTCTCCAGGAAAAGATGGTGCTTCAAGCTGGGGTTACAGATATTTGGCCGACCAGATACGCCGTTCATTCACAGCAGAATAAAGATGTCATCGCCAATTACGACAGACCCATCGGGTATGATGAAGATTATTTAAAAGCAAATATGAGCGGAAGATGGACGTATGGTGATCATGGTGTGGAATCTCAAGACGATTTAAAATCCTTTTACTGGTTCTTAACGGATTCCTTAGCTCAGCCAGGGACATTAACAGGAAGTAGCCTAGTCATTGAAGCCAGTTTCAGTTATACGAACATTCAGAACATGCTCGATTCGTACAAAGCAGGCGGGCAAGGCGATCCGTTCTTCTATCACAAAGGGGAGAAACCGATCCTCAACCGTAGCGCGGACAAGCAGCTATCCGACGAACTAGTTAATTACCTGGATAATCACTCTCCGGAGAATACATCTCAAGATGTAGTGAAGCTAAATGGGAAGAACTATTTGGTCAGTTCTGTGAAATCAGCCTCTTTGGATTGGCATTTAGTAGATGTTGTCCCCCTGTATCAAATTCTCAAACCGATTTCTCTTAGTCGAGATTTATTCTATATCACAATGATTCTGCTGTTTGTTGTGGGAGTATCCTCTTCCATTCTGCTATATAGAAACGTTCAATATCCGATTAAAAAACTAGTCAGTGGTTTACAGCGCGTACAGCAAGGAGATTACTCCGTACGGCTTCATAGCAATGAGCAAAATGAGTTTTCGTTTCTGTTCCGTCGTTTTAATGATATGTCCCATCAAATTCAAGACCTGATAGAAAATGTATTTAATGAAAAGATCCGTGCTCGAGAAGCTACCCTGAAACAGCTTCAAGCACAAATTAATCCACATTTTCTCTATAATTGTCTTGGTTATATTATCAATATGGCCCAGATGAAAGATGAAGACGCTGTCGTCTCCATGGCTTATAATTTAAGTGCTTACTATCGTTATACCACCCGGATGGAACGGGAAACGGCTTCTTTGGAGGAAGAAATCAAGCTCTTGGTCAATTATTTAGATATCCAGAAACTACGCAATGGCAGAATTGATTATCATATTGATATTCCTGAGGATATGCTTAGCCAGTCTGTACCTCGTCTAATGCTCCAACCTATGGTGGAGAATTCTGTGATTCATGGCGTAGCGAAGTCCTATTCATCAGGTGAGATCAAGATTAGTGGTGAAAAGTCAAACGGTTTCTGTAGAATTTATATCGATGACGATGGTCCTGGCTTGAATCCCGATCAGCTAGAAGCATTAAACCGTAAAATGCAGGAGCCTTTGCAGGAGGAAATGGGTTGTGGTCTTTGGAATACAAATCAGCGGATCATTCACCTGTTCGGCAATCATTCGAGTCTTACCTTCAAGCCATCCCCTCTCGGTGGATTCCGAACAGAAATTATCTGGGAAATCCCAACTGAGGATGATAGTTATAAATTAAAGGAACATCAAGGAGACTAACAACATGCAGATGATCATAGTAGACGACGAAGCACACTGGGTAGATAATCTTTCCATGACTAAACCCTGGCATACGCTAGGAATTGAACATGTGCATAAAGCTTATTCCGCACGTGAAGCGCTACAAATTATTGATACGCATCCCATTGATATAGTAATCTCAGATATTCAAATGCCAGAAATGACGGGAATCGAATTGATAGAGCGGATAAGAAAACATAACAAAAAAATTAAATGTATTATTTTATCCGGCCATTCAGAATTCGATTATGCCAAAAAAGCACTTCAGAACAAGACCGTGGATTACTTGCTTAAACCGCCGACTGATGATGAATTGCTTGGAGCCGTCAAAAATGCGATCAATCAATTGAATGCTGAATGGGAGCTCATAAGTTCTCTTAAACGAACCCAGTTTACACTCCGGGAGAACCTCCCTGTTTTACGGGGGCGATTGCTACTGGATGCCTTACAAGGTCATCGTTTTCAAGCCGGTGAATGGGAACGGAAGCTCGTGAGTTACGATCTGCCCTTCCAATCCGGAGAATCCGCATTGATGCTGGTACGAATGGAAGAAGAATTCAGAGAATTTGATAATACCGATCAAACCTTGATTGAATATGCGATTATTAATATGGCTGAAGAGATTATGGGAGAATTTATGGAAGTCTGGGGCGTTAAAGAGGAACATGGATATCTCGTGTTTCTGCTCCAGCTTAAAGAACAAGGAACTGACCTTGGAAAAGAATCCATATTAGAGAAGCTTTCTCTACAACTTCAATATAAGGTTAAGCAATTTCTGAAAGGCTCACTATCCATTGTAATCACAGAGTGGTTCAAGTTTCCTGAACAGCTGTCGAATCGTTTTCATCAGGCTTCCTCCTCTTTCCGCCAAATTGTCGGAGATGAGCGAGAATTCATTATGCGGGTCAGTGACTTGGAGCTTCCCTCAGCACTAGGGCCTTTAGACGCTCTTTATACCCCACCCTCTTTGATTCATTTACTGGAGAGTGGACATTGGGATGCGGCCGAAGAGAAATTGCTTGCCGTCTGTGCCGAACTGGATGAGAAATGGTCTGAATCGTGGGAGCATTGCATGGAGGCTGGCTTTTTAATTACTGCTTCTTTCACGAATCTTGCACATCGTAATGGTCATACGCTAGCAAACTTAATGGGGACCGATATAGAAGCGTTGCAAAGTGGGGATGCTTTTACCAGCATTAGTAAACTAAGAAAATGGTCGCTAAGTGTTCTAGCCAATCTAAAAGAAGGCACATCCAACGAAATCAAAGACATACGTTCCGAGTATGTAAAGAAAATTCAAGATTATACGGATAAGAACCTGCATGATGATGTATCATTACGTGTTCTGGCTGACCATGTAAATCTCCATCCGACCCATTTATCAAAAATTTATAAGATTGAAACAGGTGAAGGCATTAGCGATTATATATCGCGCTTGCGGATGGATCGTGCCTGTCATAAGCTGAAGACCACCAATAAAAAAGTCTATGAAATCAGCATGGAGATTGGATATATGGACCCTGCTTATTTTATCAAAGTATTCAAACGGCAGTTTGGGGTAACGCCGCAGGAATATAGAGATACTAACAAATAACATGATAGAGTCCTATCGAAACTAAAAATCTCATATAGATGACATCCCCGACAAGTTGTTAAAGTTACACTTGTAAAGATCATACACAGTAGGGGGAATTGAAGAATGATCAAGTTCAAGAAAATGTGGTCGCTTCTCACGGTCACAGCACTTATCACTCTCACAGCATGTGGCAGTAGCGGCACATCGAATGAGAATGCCAAAAATGGTAACGCTACCAAAAATACCCAATCCGAGGCAGATGCTGCTTTCGCAAAAGGCAAATACGATCCACCGATCGAGTTCAGTGCCGTATTGATGCCTAAGAAGTATGTTCAAGGTGATACCAAAGAAAACAACGTTCACGATCGCTGGATGCTTGAAACATTGGGTATGAAGCATAAAGATACTTGGTATCCTGCAAATGACGATCAATACAGACAAAAGCTTCAACTTGCCATTGCTTCCGGCGAAAAGCTTCCTGATTTCGTTTTTGCACCAACTAACGCAGTATTAACCAATCAGCTTATTGACTCCGGTCAGTTCATCGCTATCGATGAGTTGTTTGATAAGTATGCAAACAAAATTCTGAAAGATCACGTTACAGCACATCCAGAACTTTGGTACCCCTTCACTAAAGACGGTAAGAAATATAATCTGCCGATCCTTGAATATACCGACAATGATGATACGCTCTTGTGGTTACGTGAAGATTGGATGGAAAAGCTGAAGCTGGAAGCGCCTAAGACTATCGCCGATCTTGAGAACATCATGGACAAATTTAAGAACGAAAATCCTGATGGCTTAGCGCCTAAAGATGTGTACCCGCTTGCAATTTCTTTGAAAAACAATACAAATACCTGGATGGGCCAATTAGACTGGTTATTCGGGGCATACGGTACAATTGAAGAACAATGGAACAAAGATAATGATGGCAATCTTGAATATGGTTCCATTAACCCAGGTGCTAAGCAAGCACTCGCAAAGCTTAGCGAATGGATGGATAAAGGATATATTCACACGGACTCCGCCCTTTGGGATGAAGGTAAATCCGCTGAGAGCTTCACGAAAGGTGCAGCTGGTATTCTGCCAGGAGCCAACTGGGTTCCAGACTGGCCCGCTCCCGATCTTATGAAGAATGTACCTGGAGCGAAGCTTAAAGGTTATCCGGTTCCAGCAGGACCAGATGGTTTGATTGGAACCAAATGGCAGAATTCCGGTGTAAATGCTAGTATCATGATTAACAAGGATGCTAAGCATCCAGAAGCAATTTTCTTGTACTATAACTACTTGCTTGATAACTTAGCTAACCCAGCTGCAGGCAGTCAATATGAACATGGCTTTGCTAAAGGTTATGATTGGGACATGATTGATGGACAACCTACAAGTGATAAAGCGAAGATTAAAGACTTCTCCAATGAATTCCCATTCTTAACAGGTCCGGCCCGTATTCCTGATCTGTTTATGAAGACTTTGGTTAAACTTGCTGACGGCGAGACACCTGTAACACCTTATGAAAAGCAAATGGCAGAGTTCCGTAAACCAGAAAACTGGGCAGCAGGAAAAGTGGTTATGTCACAACTAGACGTTCGTAAACAAAACTACTTTACTGGTGCTGCTACACCAACGATGGTTTCCAAATGGAACCTGCTTCGTCAGTCTGAAATGGAAACTTTCAATAAAATTATTTATGGTAAACTGCCAGTAGACTCCTTTGACCAATTCGTTGCTAATTGGAAATCCAATGGCGGTGATCAAATCACCAAAGAAGTTAACGAATGGTTCAAGTCTGTATCCGCGAAATAAGCTTTAACAAACATAGAAACAAGCCGGAGCGTTATTCATTCGCTCCGGCTTGTTTTTTTATATAAACCGTATTAACTTTCAATCTCTAATCTAAAATTCTATTCCTTCAGTATAATCTTATAATCCTTTGCCAGATATTTATGAATTCGCTCAAAATCAGCAGGAGTTAGATCTGCTAATCGCTTACTCTCCTTACCAAGGATAATCCCGATGGACTGCGCCGCCAGAGCTGTCGTTGGCATGATACGGGCGCTACCGTAAGCCTTAATATTAGCTCCTACATTTTTCCCTACTACTAGAACATTGTCATACGATTTCAATTCAAATGAGCGTAAAGGCAATCCGTAACGGTCCGGTTTACCAAAGCCAATTCCGGTAGGAATCGTTTTAGTTCCTTGAAGATCGATGGAATAACCGCCAATACTGACATTATCCCAGAACATCGTGCCATTCATTAGATCAGAATATTCAAGCACATAATTAGTCTCATGACGGTTGTAATCGCGAATATAAAGATACTCAGGAAATCCATTAAGCTCTGCTTTGGAGAATCCAGGTATATTGCTGCGCAAAAAAGCTAATATACTAGGGGCTGCGGTTCTAGCTTTTGTAATCGCAGATTG
The DNA here is from genome assembly GCF_976954365.1 of Paenibacillus sp. Marseille-Q9583. Classification (NCBI taxonomy): domain Bacteria; kingdom Bacillati; phylum Bacillota; class Bacilli; order Caryophanales; family Paenibacillaceae; genus Paenibacillus; species Paenibacillus sp. Marseille-Q9583. Next base: position 42,112 of record NZ_CDRJTB010000046.1, on the reverse strand, counting down.
AACAGACTTCGGATCAGCAGGATTCACGTTATAAATAAGAAGGCCGTTTATAATAACCTGTCCATTCTTCTGGTATGTAGCATTAAGTCCACGAAGCTTAAGATCACTGTTATCCGCTTTGAACTTATTGGTAATATTACTGAACCCTGTGGCGAAATTCCAATCGACGTAGGTGTTAGGGCCATACTTGTTACGAACATTCGTTAATGGATAATCTTCCAGAATGGCTTGATGCAGCCGGTTCCAGTCTACATTTTTGAAATTCAACATATAGGTAGCCGCCATATAATCCGCTTGTTTACCCTTATAAATGCTTTCCATACCTGGAATTCGTTTAACCTGCAGGTGGCTGCTAAGCGCATTAAAATCTGTATTTTCAACCCAGTATTTAGACTGTATAGTAGTTTGGGTGCCATCCTTAGTATGATATGTAAGAGTCTTTAGTGCCTTATCTTTATTTGATGGAACAGTAGCAACGGCATCAATGACAATTCCACTTTTTAAAGGAATCCCTTTAATTACTTTGTTGAAATAGTTCTCGAAATCCTTCTTTTTACGTATAGATCCAGCCTTATAAGCTGTGAACAGATTTTTAATTTCCCCTTGCACGAGACTTCGCTTCTTATTGTCGTTCACATCATCCAGAAAAAACATCTGCCCTTGAATCAATTCACCGCCTGGCTTATTTCGAGGATCTAAGATCATCACTTTTAAGCCCAAGTTCTTGGCCTCTCTGGCCAGTAAAACACCTTGAATCTCGCTGCCAATGACAACAACATCATAACTCGCTGTTGGAGTTGGGACGCTTGTCTGAGCTACCGCTACTTGCGGATCTAAGCATCCAAAAGCCATAATTAATGCCGTAATCAAAAGACCAAATACAAAATAACCTTTTTTTCTCACTTTTAGCATCTTATAATAATTCTCCCTATTTTTTATTAAAGCATCCTATTATTTATCGGCTTCTTCATTGGATTTATTGAGCTTACTCGGTGTTTTAAAAAAGTAGATAATCGAAAGCATATGCATAATCCCTCTGATACAATAGAATTAAAATGAGGTCATTAACAAAGGTAGGGTTGCAGGTGAAACTTGTGCCTAACTATATTTCGCTTGGCAGAATCATCTTGGCAATGTTGTTATTATTCCTCAAGCCGCTAAGTTTGATTTTCCTAGTAACTTATGTCCTTTGCGGAGTCACCGATCTGATCGATGGACCTATTGCTAGAATGACGAACACAACAAGTAGCCTTGGAGCAAAACTGGATTCCGCAGCCGATACGATACTGATAGCGGTCTCTTTATTTACATTGTATCCGTTCCTCGGACTTACGCATGTAATCATCTTCTGGATCTTCTTGATTGGGGTCATCCGTATAGCATCGTTAGGAATTGCACTCCGCAGATTCAAGACATACGCAAGCATTCACACCTACGGCAATAAACTGACCGGACTCCTCTTATTTATTACTCCTCTATGGCTTCTCCACATCGATCACACCATTTGGAATGTCTTTGTATGTATCATTGCTACCATATCCGCCGTGGAGGAATTCATCATCCAATTTACTTCAAAAGAGTTACAGTTGGACCGAAAAGGATTGTTCATTAAAAATTAATCCATTAGAAGCGGCTTTCCCCCTTCGATTCCGACAAACTCAAATAGTCGAATTTCACTGAACAGCCTTCACCTTGGGGAGATTGTGCGACAACACCTGCTACGCATTCAGCACCTTCCTTCATTCCAAAATATCGGATCAGCATCCAATTCGCTCCGTCCTCTGAATAGGAGAAGGTAACACAATGATTTTGTTTGGTAATACGCAAATACGGATTGTCTACAGCAACTTGTACGGAGTTACAATCATCTGACATTCCTTCTCTGGTTACCACAGACACGATTATGGGATACTGTCCGTCAAACTCAAAGCAAATCTTGGCCCAGTTATAATGGTCCATCATAAACATGAGGCAGCCTGAATCATATTTATGCCGCATATTGACACTAATTCTGGTCGTCATTTCAAAGGAAGTACCCACAGGGGTAGATAAAAATGGCGCTGAGCTTGCGAAATGTTTACCTGCCGGGTCTTGGAAAAAGTCTGATTTGGGAGGTGCTATTAATGTCAGTTCATCTAAATCTGTAAATTCCCAGGTTTCGGGACGATTCATCCAGCTCAGTTGTTCTCTTGTCTCGTTTACAAATAAGTTATTAGTCATTCTAATTCTCCTATCATGAATGATTTTTTGATTACAAATTTTCCTTTCTCTGTAATAATGGCAGGTAGCTTTTATTTTTACAATCAATGATGCAACAATAGTTAAATATTCACATAAATCCCTAAAGAAAACACCAAAAAGGGATAACTCCAAGGAGTTACCCCTTGACCGCAATCAACCCTGATCAGGAATGATAAATGACACCGTAGTTCCCAAACCAGGGATACTTTGAATGTTCAAGCCCTGTCCATATAATTGTGTCAGTCTTCTATCTGTATTAAGCAGCCCTATTCCTTGATTCTTATAGCCTTTTGGATTTAACAGCTTGCTGACTTGAGCTTCGTCCATTCCCAACCCTGTGTCTACAATGTTAAAATGGACAGCATCTGTACGTGTCTCAATGTGAATGCGCAGTATTCCACCTTTAGCCCGACTTAAAACGCCATGTCGAACAGCATTCTCAACTAGTGGTTGAATCGTAAGCGGAGGCATCAACATTTCAAGATTCGCATCTACTTTCCATTCCACATGGAGTCTTTCCTCAAAACGCTGCTGCTGGATATATATATAATTCTCCACCAGTTCAAGCTCCTGTGACAGCGTAACGAGCTTGCCTGCATTTAAGAAGTCAAAACTTATGCGCAGATAAGTTGTGAACGCATCTGACAGCTCTCTCATTTTGGCAGTATCAAAGTCACTTAAGGACATGATCGAATTCAGTGTATTGAAGAGAAAGTGTGGATGGATCTGCGCTTGTAAATAAGCACCTTCCATCCTCAACCTGTCATTGACCGCTCGCTTCATAGATGAAAGGGACAAGGCACGATACTTCAACTCCATTGCATCTACAGGCTTGGTAACATAGTCGTTTGCTCCAGCCAAGAAGCCTGCATAGACATCTTCCCGCTCACTGCGTGCAGTCAGTAGAATAATAGGCAATTCATACATCGTAAACCGTTCGCGGACTAATCTTGTCATTTCATAACCAGACATACCCGGCATCATCACATCAGCGATGATCAGATCGAATCGATCATGGTTTAACTTATCCAGCGCTTCACGTGCAGAAGTCGTAGTCACCATCTGATAGGTTCCATCTGACAAAATATTTTGCAAAACTTTTAAATTGACCGAATCATCGTCAACCGCCAGAACACGAATAATATCAGCGTCTGTATCCGAGAGTGGCTCTACTTCCTTCGTGGAGTATGTGGCGGCCACCAAAGTAGATGCCTCAGCAGTGATCCATTCACTGAAAGGTGACAGTAGGTCCGTATCTTTTTCTATATGAATATCAGAAATGGAAGGCTGTAAACGCTCATTGACTTCAGGTAATTTGAAGCTGAACTTACTTCCTTTGCCCGGCTGGGATTGCAATAATAATTCACTACCGTGCAGCTCAACCAACTCTTTACAAATACTAAGACCCAGACCGATACCACCTTCACCGTAAGCTCCTTGTTCATAACGCATAAATACACGCTTTCTCAGTGCCTCATCCATACCAATTCCTGTATCCGTAACATGGATCCATACCTGACCATCCACTTGTTCTGCTGACAGTACAACACTTCCCTGTTCGGTGAACTTAAGCGCATTATGAACTAAATTAATCAGAATCTGTACCAATCGCTCCTCATCAGCATATACACGCGGCAAATCCTCATTAATGTCCATGCGAAGCTCCACCTTAGTCCCACCGGTCAGGAAGCGTAACATATCCAACACGCCCTCAGCTAAGGACCTCACTTGCACCTTCTTGATGTTCATCACAATCCGTTTATCCTGCAATCGCACTACATCTAGCAAATCATTCAGCATGAGCGACATCCGCCGACTGACCATGATTAGCAGTTCCATGTCGCGTTGACTCTCTTCATCCAGTACATGTTTCTTTCTTGTTAGCACACTTTGAGCAATATTCATAATCCCATGCAAGGGAGTCCGTAGTTCATGAGATGTATTGGCCAGAAAACGATCCTTTAATTTGTTGGATTCAGCCAATTGAGCATTGAGTAACACATTTTGATGGGATTGATGAAAATATCTCCTAAACCAATAGGTTGAAAAAGCGGCAAGTGCTGCAATTAAATCTACTGGATAAAACATAAATTGTGAGGTTCCAGCGTAATAGACAGACGCCCACAATATATTATTAATAACAGCTAGCACTGAACATAATAAAAATAGAGCTCCCTCAGCTTGAATATATACCATTTTCACAAAATAATAAGCCGTCCAAAATACTGGAATGTAATAAAGGATCATATAGACCCCTTTTTCGATCAAATACAGCACTGTCTCTTCTGGACCAAAGATTATAAATAGAGTAAAACCGAGCAGTGAGAGGATATAACTATAAAAAGCCTTACCTTTCTGCAGATTCCCAAAGAGCTCTCTTCCCATCAGGAACAGGAACAAGCAAAACCATATGTATGAAAGAACCTTTAGCTTCAATGTCCAGGCAAAATCAACTTGAAGAAACCGGAACAATAGTCCATTATGTTCAACCCCAATAGATACAGCTGCTGCGACCATCAACGAAAAGAAAATAATCAACTCTGTTTTTCGTACATCCATCAAATAAATAATCAGTAAATAGAGCCCGTGAATCAAGAGCAATACCCCTACAATTAGCTGCAAGCCAATGGAATTCCAGTAGACTGAATCTATCTCATGTTGAATGCCAAACTCTACAGACCTAACAATGCCTCCTTTTAACGGAGACCCGTAATTTGACGTTCGAACAAATAGATCCATTTGGTTCTGATCTGTCGGTAAATAACTGATCATGAATGACTTCGCGGCAGAAACATGACCTTTTTTCTCTTCAGATAACTTACCGAATCGTGAGAGGACTGTTCCATTAATCTCCACTTCAGAAGCAGTATAGACCGATTGAAACCAAAAGCTAAGCGGCTCAGACAAGGGTTGATTCAGCAGAATACGCAAATGATAAGTTCCGTATCCATATGCCTTCTCTTGATCTGCTGGATTGAATTTAGAAGTCCAGTTACCCGGCACCTGAAGCCTCTGCCCTTTCGTAGCGTTGTCAATATTGGTAGCAGTCACCCATTGTTCAGGATAGAATTCCCATTCACCATCCAGCGGAAAGGAGCTTAGTGATTCAATATCCACTCCACGTAAATCTAACACACCTTGCTTCACAGCAGGTGGATTGGACAACGAAAAATGATTATGCCAGCCCCATCGCACCACAATCAACAGACCGATAAATACTACTATGTATAAGAAATGACTTAACTTAATCTTATTCTCCGAAGTTCTCATGCACGCCTCATTCTTCGATAAATTTAATAGTGCTATATTCCCATCTTCCACTATTGAACATTATAGTCTGATTATACTATATTACGAGGTCTGTGGACGTAAGTAATCCTGTATTTAAAGGACAAAAAAAGGAAACTCCAAATTGATCGGGGTTTCCTTTTCTTATAATTATAGCGACTCACTACGTTTATTCATTAGCATCTCAACCATTTCTTGATAACCCCTATTTTGTGCATGCTGTAAGGGGCTAATTCCATTAGAATCCGCAAGTTGAATGTCCGCACCATGCTGAATTAACAATTCCACTATAGTCTGATGTGCCTTCCCGCCATCGCCCAGTATGATCGCTTCAAGTAATGCAGTCCAACCCAGATTATTTACATGATCAATATTGACGTCAGAACTTGTAAGAAGCTCTTCCACAATGTCCACATGACCGCGGTCAGCAGCAGGGATAAGGGCGGTTCCCCCAAACCTGTTCAGAATGGATGTATCAGCGCCTGCAGCAACAGATATCTTTACAAAATCAAGCATACCTTCAGCCCCAGCATAGAGAAGTGGATTATCCGAGCGGTTGTCACGAATATTAATGTCGGCACCTTTTTCAAGCAATAATTTGAATATATCCAATTGATTCGTGTGTACAGCGATCATAGCGGACGTCCTACCATCATTGTCTGTAGCATCAATATCTGCACCATCTGCTAATAGTTTTGTTATATGATCCTTATCTCCTTGAAGTGCAGCAGTTAACAGTGCTTGGTTCAATTTGTCCATTTCATTGCTCACCTCCTGAGTTAATTGCTGCTCTTGATTGTTTAACACCTTTAAACCATCTGTCTGACATCCTGAAATAAAGAGGAAGAGTGTTAACACGAGAAAGCGCATGACATTCAACACCTTTCATGTAGACTCGCCTTATTTCGAAGTGAATGTGGCTTGAGAAGTTGCCCATGCGCCTATTGGTGTTACAGTATACACTGTCCCTGCAGCCAATTCACCGCTATTCGTAATATCGAATACACCTACCGCACCTTTACGACTGGAGAATTTATACGTTGCAGCCAATGTGTCTCCGTTTGGAGCAGTTAGTTGTACACTACGACCTGAAAATAATTCATCCCCAGGATCTTGAGCCAAAGTTACATTAATGGAGGTTTCGCTGACAGCTTCCGCACTGGAGATTTGCAGTGGCGCTATTTCTTTCGCTTCGAATGATGGATTTGCTATATTGGCCCAGTCGGATGTTACGGTATATTTTACTCCCGGTTTCAAGACTTGTCCTTCAGGCAGCCGGAATTTCGGCTCAATCTTACCGTCTGTGGATTGGGTAAAGGGGACATACTTGGCAACGATGGATGCCCCACCTTCTGGCGTAATCGTTACTTGTCTACCTTGCATGGAAGGTATAATTTGATACGTAATGCCACTTGCTCTGTTGTTCTCATCCAACACAAATGCGTTAGCACCACGACCACCACTGTATGCAGAGATGACATATCCATAGTCAATGACCCCATTTGTTTTCAGTGCTTCAATCTCAAAGGTATCGTTCGTTACCTGAGTGGTCGTTGTCATATCCACCTTGGCTGCATTTCCTGCAAATGATCCTGCATTCTTACCTTTGTACGTTAAGTTATAGGTTGTTCCAGCTTTTTGCACCGATGTAGGAACAATGTACGTTGCAACAGAACCCGATTTCAGCCGCGGCATATTCGTCAAGGTTAGACCGTCATTGAATACAAAATCTTCTTTTGCTTTAGCAAACACCTCATTCTCAGCTGTCAAAGGAGCATCCAAGGTCACGATTAATGTAATTTCATTGATCGATTTCACACTTGTAATTTGAGCTTTATCGGAAGGCATTGCTTTACGTGCTGTATTCAGTAAGGCCGCTACTTCTCCGCGTGTTGCGGGTTCAGCAGTAGAATTCAATTGATTAACCCAATAGTTAACCGATAAGAGGTCACGCTTTAGCGCCTTCGATACTACTTGCACAAGCTCTTCATCCGTTACCGGTTCATTAGGGTTAAATTTACCATCTACTGTTTCCATTATCCCTAAACCAACAAGTACTGACGCATATTTGTAATACCATACGTTCGAATTCACATCAGTGAATGGAGCAATGTTCTCCTCGGCGCCTTGTAATTTAAAGGTCAAACCTACCATTTTCGCTAATTCTGCACGATTGATTGGATGGTGTACACCCATCGAATGATCTGCATAACCCTGTAACACACCTAGTCCCGCAAGCACTTCAACGGCTTCTTGAATTTCTTTATCAGATAACTTAGATGCTGCTGCGGATATCCCGATATTGCTTGATGCAGGTGCTGCTTGTACATTTAACACCGCAAAGGGTAAAGAGGTTGCGCCTAGTGTTGCTGCGACCATGATTGCTGCTGCTTTTTTAGCTACGATTTTCACTATATTTCCCCCTAAGATCATTAAGTTATTTGTTGTTCATGTCTATAACTAAATGATAATGGAAAGAAATAAACTCCCCAGAAACGATTTATTAATAAAGTATTAACCAGAGCTTAAAATTATCGAAAATCGTAAAGAAAAACGCCATTACACCGTAAACCGGTATCCCGCACCCCACACCGTTTCAATATATTGTGGATTTGAGGGGTCCGCTTCCAGCTTCTCCCGTATTTTGCGAATATGAACCGTAACCGTTGCGATATCCCCGCTGGAGTCCATCCCCCAGATCCGTTCGAATAGATCATCTTTGCTGAATACCCGATTCGGATGACTCGCTAAAAAGACCAGTACATCGAACTCCCGCGCGGTAAACAAAACCTCTTGATTCCGCGCGAACACCCTGCGGGAATTTTTATCGATATGAACTCCACGGATTTGGATCTCATGCTTCTCCATTGGTTCTAGCTTACTAAGCATACGTTCATATCTCGTTAAGTGCGCTTTCGCTCTTGCTACTAATTCACTTGGACTAAAGGGCTTCGTAATATAATCATCCGCTCCGAGATTAAATGCCCGAAGCTTATCGATTTCTTCTTTTTTCGCAGATACGATAAAGATCGGTACCTCCTTCGCCTCCCTAATACGGCGGCATAATTCAAATCCATCGATGCCGGGCAACTGCAAATCTACGATAATAAGATTGTAATCCCCTTCAAGAGCCTGCCCAAGCCCATCTGAACCTGTATGACATATATCCACGGAAAAACCGTTCAGCTCAAAATAATCTTTTTCCAATTGCGCTATCGTTACCTCATCTTCTATAATCAGAATCCGTGTCATGCGAATGAAATCCTCCTTCGTCGGTCGTTCGCTTTAAAGTAAAGAACAAGCTTGATCCCACACCTGGTTCACTTTCCATCCATATCGACCCGCCATGCTCTTCAATAATCTGACGAGCGATCGCAAGACCGAGTCCGCTACCACCTGTCGATAGATTCCGAGAAGGCTCTGCACGATAAAACCGTTCAAAGATATGTGGAAGAGCTTCAGCTGCGATACCCATTCCATTATCCTTCACTTCAACAGTCACCCATTCACTATCCACTTGCAGAGAAAAAAAGATTAAAGGATTCGGCTTGTCCATATACTTTAGCGCATTTCCAATTACGTTCAGTAATACCCGTTTTAATTTATCCAAATCTGCAAGAACCTCAATACGCTCTGAGTTATGAGCGCCCAGCTGAAATGAAACTCCTTTATTTTCGTTATTGTAGCGCATCTCTTCGATACAGTCCTCAAGGAATGCAATAATATCCACAGCTTCGAACGCAAATGGAACCTGATTCAAATCCAGCTTGGAATATAGGAACAATTCATCAACCAATTTATCCATTCCTATGGTTTTGTTATAAATAATGTCGACGTACATGTCCATCTTCTCAGGTGTATTGGCGACGCCATCTCTTATACCCTCAATAAACCCTTTTATATTCGTGATCGGAGTACGTAAATCATGTGAAATATTTGAGATCAATTCCTTCCGGTTCTCCTCATATTGCAGACGAAGGTTCACTGACTCTTGCAACCTCTGCCTCATCGTCTCGAAAGCTTTATTTAATTGTCCGATTTCGTCTTTGGATTGCAGGTTAAGCTCAAACTGAAGGTCACCCTCTTGAATTCGTACTGCGGAATCCCTTAACTTGTTCAGTGGCTTAATAACACTTCGTGTAATCCAGCGATATAATAGCACATTCGCAACCACAAGTACGCCAATTAATATCAATGAAAAGATCGGTAACAGCCTCCGTGTGAGTTCCGCAAAAGGACTATGCTCTTTGATGACGAAAACACTGCCTTTCGCCCCATCCGAATATTTAAAGTCAAATTTGGCATATCCATAAAATCTTTCTTTAATATTAAACGTGTTACGAATCTGATAGTTATTGAGATCGTAAGGAGGTAAAGCCTCCTTTAATTCCGGTTGATTGAAGGTGCGTGATTCAAACACAGGGTCATTCACTCGCCTTACAAATAGTCCCGCTTTCTCTGTCTTTAGCTTAAAATCATATTCCAGTAACAAATCCTTGTTCTGCAATTCATCCGGGTCATGCTTGGCTAAATACTTTAATTCTAAAAAAATCGATTCCTCTTGCTCCGACAACGGATTTAATTGATAGTGCACTTTATAAAAATCCTGAAGACTATGAACATCTCCAGTTGATGCAATTGTAAATAAAGCCGCCGTCATTACGATGATAAGTAAACTAACGACTAGCATTCCCGTATAAGATAACAGTAATTTTATCCGAATCGACACGACTGTTCCCCTCTCACTAGCATTGGAGCCGCTAAATAATCATCTCCATATTTTAGTGAAATACTATCACATGGGGAGAACGTTTGCTAACAGAAAAAAACTTCTACCAACACTCGGCAGAAGTTTTTATAGAACTTAATTTACGTGAGATCATCAAATGCTATATCGATTGATCTGATGATTTTCCTATGTCGGGTTCAAGTTTAATTTATATTGGTACGTTTTCCAGCAATGAGAATACTTTATCGAAGCCTGCTTTGGAACGAGAAAATAATTCAGATGAACTTTGCCCGGAAGACGGCGCCAGAACTTCTTGGGCGATCACCCCGGTATACCCGATCTTTTTCAGGCTTCCCAAGAATCCTGTAAGATCAATAGATCCTTCTCCTGGATACAATCGATCAAAATCTTGCAATTCCTCTATAGGCAGAGGCTTAGCATCATTGATATGGACATACGCAATTTGATGCGGTTGTAATTTCAGCAGATCCTCACTCGTTAATCCATTCGTATGCCAATGATAGGCGTCCAGTAACAATCCAATATTTCTCACTTGAATCGTCTCCATCCAGCTCAACGTATCTTGCATCGTCCAGATCAGTGGATTTGCCCATTGTGTACGTAAGTGATGAGGGCCTACGAACTCTAATGCTAATGTAATTCCATAAGCGCCTAATATTTCAGCGCATATTCTTAATCGTCTTGTGGCTGCAATCATAAAAGCTGCGACCGGAAGATCTGTCGAAGGTAAAATATATGTACAACATGTCGTACAATTTAATGCAGCAGCGGCCTCAGCCATTTGGGTAAGCGATTTCAACCCTTCCCCGAAGCTTTCCTCTGTCGTGCGCCAATCTACCACTAAACCAAATGATCCTAGCATGATGCCATGGCTTTCCAGCAATTGAACAGCCCCATCCTTACCATACTGCTGCACTAACTCCAATGGATTCGCGTCTATCGACTGAAAGCCGAATTGGCTCGCAAGTCTGATATATTCTTCATTAGAACTGAGTTCACCCAAGCCTGCTGTTGTTAACCCTCTTATCATCGTCGTTATCCTCCTTATGACCAATCTAACAGTTCGTCATTTCTAGTCTAGCGCATCGTGCACTCGAATAAAACCATCTCTAGTCCCCTTTAACAAATTCTACGATCCAATTGCAATAATGTTTTTATCAAAAATTAAGATGGGGTGGGAGGATTATGGGGAGACGACATGCCCTTCCTTTCATTTCCGTTCAAAGATCCTTATACTTGCTTGGAGAAGCATTTCAAGGGAGATTGAACAGTATGGACATAAAAAAATTACAATACTTTATCGCAGTAGCAGAGGAACTGCATTTTAACCGTGCAGCAGAGAAGCTAAATATGACGCAGCCTCCCTTAAGCCAGCAAATTCAAGCTCTGGAGAATGAGATTGGTGTGAAACTATTAGAACGGAACAAGAGACAAGTTCGTCTCACGCCAGCGGGGGCGGTATTTCTAGAGGAAGCTAAATCCATTCTAGCTCAACTGGAACGCTCTATTAAAACAACACAATTAGTCGATCAAGGAATTATCGGACATTTGAACATTGGATTTATAGATTCTGCAGCTGGTGGAGTGCTGGTTGATATGTTAAAAATGTTTCGGGAACGTTATCCACAAGTACAACTCACATTACATGAGATGACATCTGCTCAGCAGTGGCAGGCTTTACATGAAGGAACGATTCACATTGGATTTGTACGTTATACAGAGCTCGGCAAACATATCGACCATCGTCCCTTAGTCAATGAATCGCTTATTGCCGTTTTGCCAGAGCAGCATCACCTAGCTCATTTACCGGTGTTATCCATTCGCTCTTTAGCTTTAGAGACGTTTATATCGTTCCCACGTCATTTAGGAGCTCCTTTTCATGACCTCATTATGAGCTTCTGCGCCCAACACGACATGTATCCGAATGTTGTACAGGAGGCCATTCAGATGTACACCATTGTAAACTTGGTAGCTGCTAATCTTGGAGTTGCAATTGTTCCCTCTTCCGTTGCTATTTTTCAGCGTGAAGGTGTCGTGTTTCGTGCCTTTGAAGAAAGCACACCATCGATTCCCCTTTATGCCGCTTGGAGAACCGATTCCGATCGTGCCTCCTTATCCGCGTTACTAGAGATCATAGGACATATGAGTTCAGAGGCTATTAATCTTGAATAATATAATATTCAGCCCGTTTTTCTAGGATCACGTTCAACGAGTCCTTCTAGCACCCTATCGATGTGCAACATCACTTCCCTATCCAGACGAACTCCCGCAGCTTTGGCATTTTCTATTACTTGCTCAGGCTTGGATGCCCCAATAATTGCAGATGAGACTTGTGGATTTTGTAACACCCATGCTATAGCCAACTGCGGAAGCGTCAACCCAACTTCGCTGGCGATGGAAGAGAGATTCGAGATCGCCTCAAGCACCTCAGTCCGAAGCCACTGACCCGCCAATTTGTTCATAAAAGGCGAGCCCGCAGCTGTTGAAGCACGAGAACCCTCTGGCAATGGTTGCCCTGGCATATATTTGCCTGAAAGAATCCCTTGAGCAAGCGGTGACCAGACCACCTGTCCAATCCCTTCCCGCTCACAAGCTTGAACTACCTCCGTCTCCATCACGCGCCATAACATCGAATATTGAGGTTGACTAGCCACCAATGGTACCTTTAATTCTCTCGCCAAAATAGCACCTTCTGCTATCTGATCCGCCGTCCACTCACTTATCCCGATATAAAGAACTTTACCTTGACGTACCAGATCCGAAAAAGCCAAGAAGGTCTCTTCAAGGGATACTGTTGCATCAAAGCGATGCGCATAATAGATATCAATATATTCGGTCTGTAATCTGTTCAGTGAAGCATGGCACGCCTCCATAATATGCTTGCGAGACAGACCTCTTGCGTTACGTCCCGTCCCTGTGGGATGGCACACCTTGGTACACAATTCGATATCAGCTCTGTGCACTCCTTTTAATGCTTTGCCCAGCACCATCTCAGCTTTCGTATCGGAATATACATCTGCAGTATCAAATGTTGTGATCCCTACATCCAATGCAGCGTGAACACAAGCATGGGCAGTATCATTGTCCACTTGAGCACCATGTGTAATCCAATTACCATAGGCGATCTCACTTAGATGTAAGCCACTCGTTCCTAATTTGCGATAGTTCATTTTATACCCTCCTTTAGATAACAATCTGATTGTAACAAAGAGAGATTAATACGAGAAATACTCTTTAATATGTAATTTAATTCAAAAAAGATATTACTGAGATACTTAAAGATAATAAAAAACGCCCTTTAGGCGTTTTTTTCGGTAAATATTCTGTTTCGAAACTCTAACTTCGCCTCTCGAAAAGTTACTGATAAAGAACAAGCTTTCCAGCAACCCTCACGAACATCTCATCAATGACAGGTACGTGTGGGTCAATAACTAGCTATAGTCAGTAGAAAAGAAGACAGGCTTGCTGTTGCGCTTGGCGACTTCAAAAGCTTCAAAGTGAAACTTACAATCACGGAGCAAAAACCTCTGGATTATCGTTTCGCCAGGCGCCTATGCAGCCAATTAAACAGGCTGTGTAACTTCTCATCACCCTATCGATCTCACTGTCCTCATATTCAATTGCGATATTTATGCCCGGCTTGCGCCATGCCAAAATTCGACCCAAAAAACCAGGCCACTCACATTCTTCATCCAGTTCAGGTTGACCATATGCTTTTATCGACTCATCTGGTGTTGAGTTCATCGTGATTCCCTTGGGAAGGTATCCGGGGAATTGAGCTTTAATTCTATCATCCGACCCGGGCGCAAGAAAATGTATTGCCCCAATGATCCATTCATCTTGATTTGTATATTTGAGTCCAGTCATATCATTTATTTTTGGTGCGCGATAAATATCGATACGTATCGATGATTTCACAGACCAGATGATATCGTCGTTGAAATAGCTGTTCGGCTTTGCCATTCGTTTGACGCCGAATGATTGCAGCAAAGCTTGAACACTCTTGGGATTGTACGGATGTCCAAGCATTTCAATGAGCTGTTCGGATGGTTCTTTCATGTTTATATTCATTCCTTTCACTTGACTCAAGGTATACAACGTAATGAGATCGTTGTGCGTGAAGCAATTTTTTTCTGAAATAACTGTCCCCTATCTCTCTTGGCCAGGGGAAATCCCATAAAATCGGCACTTCTCCAACTTTATTAAAACCTAATTTACTAGCCAACTGGTTAGATGCATTATTGCCAGAATCACAATCCCAATAAGGAATTAACTTACGTTGCCTACTTTGTTTAATAAATTCCTGACATAGAGTAAGAGCCAACCCTTGTTTTCTATAATCTGAAAGTGTAATTATGTCGGGTTCAATATACCCTCCACCCAATTAGAAGGTTTTACATGCGCTTACAATACCAGATTCATTCAAACAACAGTAACCAAATGCTCGATCAAGATATACCTCGCTGAATCCCAAAGCAAGGAATAAGAATCATCTATTTCCTTTATATATCTTTCATACAACTTCTCATTCATTCTCGTTAATAGGAATTCTCCAGATTGAACACGCTGCTCTTCAGGAACCATTCTAGTGTCACTATAAATATAATGGGATCTTCTTAGCTCAACTGTATTGTCATTCAATGGGTTTTTATAATAGAGAGCCAAGTGTTTGAAGAGAAATATAAATCATGAAAATTAGCATGATTAGCTGGATTGGCTAAAAAATCAAGCAAGGAGCGATTGAACGCTTGATCTTCTTCTTCTCCAAAAAGATAATACTTTCACCCGCGACTAGCAACTAATCCAGCAGTTGGATTGTCAAAATTATTAACAAATATCTTTCCCATTTGATTAAGATCAATGACTGATTGAACAAATACAAAGATAAATTCATCATCTTTATGAGCAATAAGATGACTTATTTTGTAGTACTCATTTGTTTTTAGTTCTATCATGATTTATCATTCCTCTCTCTCATTGGCTGTCTAACGTTGTATTTATGAAGGATGTATAGCTATATGATGCAATTAGTACAATAACACCATTTAGTCTAACTAGTCCTGATCTACTAAAGTCTTATTATACTATTAAATGGAATAATATCACGAATCATCCAAAATAAAAACTTCTACCGAATGGCAGAAGTCACAAGAATTGATTCACGCGAACATCCCATCAATGACAGGTAAGTGCGGGTAAATACATAGCTGTATTCAATAGATTTAGGACTAAAACTACCTATTCCTGAAACAAGAGTCCTTTACGATGTCCTCAATCGCTCGATAAGAGCTTGCCTTGTTACCGCACCACAACTAACAGTACAATAATTCCGAGCCAAAACAGCCAGCTTACTGGGTGAGCGAAATTTAATCCCCAGCCGACTCCAAGCCTTTTCTTGACGATTAGGTTTGGATCTTTGCGATTGAAATAAATCATACCTAATCGCCATTTATCATCATCATGGACAGGTCTGACATTGGAGCTATCGGCAAATCGCTCCAAGCGGCTTTCGCCCTGGCCTGCCCAGAACGTTAAGACGAAGGCGTATAAGATGATAAGGGCTATTATGATTAGGATAATAGGAATAGAGAAATTCATGTTAAGCAGAGATATCATGTTTAGTTGTACGACGGAAAACAGGATAACTATTAAGAAGCTTGCTGTAATCATAAAATATGACCAAGTACGGCGGTAAGTTACGTCTTGTCTGATGGAACGATTAGGATCAGTGGGTTGAACCTGCTGCTTCACTCTGCGAATACTCCAATTCTCAAATATGAACAAAAGTGTTATCAACACTTGCATTATCGTAGGCATAAATACAGTACTATAAGATTTAGCTGCATAGCCGTCTATGTTCCAACTGCTGTTGTAATGGATCGGAATCTGATCAGGGATCAGATCGTAGTTGCGTAGCACAGTTACAATAGTAACAACAATAATTAAAGCATGAATGAGGAACCAAATACTAGACAAGCCAATGTTTCTTTTTCGAAATCCAGTGTCCACTGCCATGATCGATGGTTCCGGAGCAATAGGCAGCATAGGTAGTAAACTTTTCATTTTGAAATGAAAGCTAATGTTTATGACTAGGGAGATTACGACCATGGCAAGTGAATAAGTGACAATGATCCAACTTTGTTGCTTGGAATGTTCATCACCGTATAGTAGACAGATGATACAAACAATGAATAGGATGGTATGCAAGGTAGCACTAATCCTAGCATATGACTTCCGCATCTGGTGCAGAGGCTCACTTTGGAATTGTACAGGGCTGACGTTGACCCCAAAACTAATCGTCTCTCTTGTTAAATAAGGCATGCTTACCATGAGTACAATGGCAGGTACAAATACAAAGATCATTATTATAACAGGCATTATCGTCATATCATTCGCCTCCTCTTATCCATAAGTGTGTATTTGAAAACTCTATAGCATATCCTATTAACTTAGGATAAGTAATCGACTTGAACATAAATTTAATTATAATCGATTTTAGTGACTATAGGGGTGAAATTAACAATTTATCCAGTTTTTTTACTACGCAGAGCTACTCATCTGACAACTGAATTATGGCAAGTACATCTGTTTGAAATTCTATGTAGGTAAAGGATAGGATTTCGGACACTTACTTTAAATATTCTGCAATTTGGATGACTTGTGTGGGTAATAAATAAACATTATCCAACTCTTGTCGAGTGATTCCTATGAACGCTAAAGTGACACTCGGTGCTGAATGTGATTAATCTTACGATTTAATGATGAGAGGAAACTGAACAGCATATGCCTTATATTGATCGAAATGGTATGAACATTTATTATGAATATCTTCACTCTAACTCTCTTAACCAACAAATAGACGCTATCCTGATTATCCACGGAGCGGGTATGAATTTACGTTCCTGGGATTTGATTGTTCCTTATTTGCAGCAACACTATCATATTCTTCGCTATGATTTGCGCGGACATGAATTGAGCGATAAAGGGCCAGTCAGAGTAGCTTGGAGACTGCTATTCACTCTTTTTCTTCTAGAGCGGCTCAATATTCCTTCTTTTTTCACTGTTGGTTATGGAGAGGAAGCATATGTGCCATGCTGCTCGGAATTTTAAAACAGGAAATAGTCTTAGAATGCAGCCTGCACTCTATTCCATTATTTTTTTTCAAAATGCACAGCAGCTAAATTCACAGAGCATCGAAGATCGTTAGTTCAAAATAACTCAATAGAGCTACTAGCCGATTATGTCATTCCAAACATCACTCTTTATACATCAGACAGTCCTGAGATTTCACAATTATATGAAGGCTTCTATAAGGTTTCACTTGAAACCTATTTTGAGCTTTGGGAAGCTCTTGTAGACATTCATGATGAAATTTTTGTCCAGCTTAAAGGAAATACCAAACCTGTAGTCATCGTTTCAGGTGATCTTGACCCCATTTATCCGACCTATTTATCCGGTTTACAGACTACTTATATTCCGAATTCGCAATGTATGACATTAATTCATCAAATATGACGTTTTATGACCAGCCTGAAGAAACCTACAAGCAAATCCATCACTTTTTTAACTCCTATTTTACACGAAACCAGCATGGGCCTTTTTGTTTTACGTGTCGCACTTCATATTACAATCCGTCACTTCATAAAGGAAGTTAGTTTGATTAATTCATTTGAATTAATTATACTCAACTGTATGGAGGAATGGACATTGAATACAAACCTAAGCAACGATATGAATAAAGGAAATGAAGACTCCACCCAAACTCGTTTATTAGAAGCAGGGCTGCGGATCTTTGGATTAAATGGCTATGAAGGCGTACGTACGCGGACCCTTGCAGATGAAGCTGGTGTGAACCAATCGGCGATTCCGTATTATTTCGGTGGAAAAAAAGGATTGTACTTAGCGGTTGCCCGTCGCTTGACAGCAGCCGTTCAAGATGATTTTTTGAAGCAGGCTTTAATTGAGACAGAAGAGATTGAGAAACGGTCAAAAGAAGAAGCCGCAGAAGCTCTTAAAAAAGTCATGATGCAATTTTCCAAGACGATGATTGGTAATCATGAAGCCAATGCAAGAAGTGTATTTATCGCAAGAGAGCAGATGCAGCCTACAGAGGCTTATGACATTTTGTATGAACAATTCTTCCAGCCACTACATCAGATGATTGCCGTCTTGGTGAGTAAATTAATGGATCTAGACGCAAAAGATCCAAAAACAATATTAATCGCACATGCAATTGTTGGACAATCGGTTGCGTTCTCTGTGGCGAAGGAAACCTATTTGAGACGCCAAGGGATTCAAGACTTGGATGAAGTACACATTGCTTTGATCGCCAAGGAGCTTGGCGAAATGTCGATTCGTACATGCAGCGGCTATTCTCATTAAAAAGAGGGTACGTAACGAAGACATATACATTCTTCTATACGTACCCTTTTGCTATTTTACCAAGTTGCCCTCATCAGCTGAGTAGAATTTTTATTTAGTTCAATCCCCCCAGCTTCACCCACGATCACCGTTCCGCCAAGATTAATGACCTTCTTACCAATCGCACAATTCGGCTCAAATGCAAACACCATTCCTGTCTTGAGTTCGGTCTCTAACCCTATGGATGGGATCGGCAGCACTTTCCCGTACTCTCTCGCCTCAGGCAACCGTGCAATCTCATCGCCAACCCCAATAAGACCAAATGGACTAATGGAATGAATAAGCGGATGAACGTGCCAACCTCCTGCTTCACGCATCGGCTCATTCATCGCTTTAACCACGTCTCCGAAAGTAGCCCCATGCCGCAGCTCTTTTACTCCGTTCTCATACGATTGTCTCGCTGCCGCTGCCGCCCGCTCAAAATCCGGATGCACAGCTCCTACAGCGATTGAAGGCTGATGCTGCGTCTCTAGCATTCCGAATGATGAAAATACCTCGGCCAAAATAATATCTCCTTCTTGGATCACCCGCGGCTCCTCTGGTCGATATGTCCATGCGGGCAATCCCCATCCTACGAACTCTGGTCCTGATCCCATTAATATCGTTGTCGTATACCCGACATGGGTCGCACAAGCATTCATCGCTGCCGCATAGATCTCATTTTCTCTCACGCCTGGCTTCGTTGCCTCAAGCATCGCCTGGCACATTTTTTCCCCAACGTTCGCTGACCATTTTAATACCGCGATCTCCTCCTGACTTTTCACAGAAGACAGTGCGAAAAATTTGTGTCCCACAGGCTTAAAGGTCCCATTCGGTAATCCTTTTAGGATCGTTTGCCAAGTATTATAGGGCATGGCTCCATCAAAGTAATAGGGAGGATAAGGCTCTAAGCCAATCACACCAAATGCTTTATTTGTAAGTCCTCTCTCTTCCATAATCTTGACAATGTGTGCACCCATTTTTCCGACATACATATTTTCCGGGCGTATCCAGCCTTGCGTATTCGTATATCCAGCTTGAATATGATCTTCCACAGCAGTGGCTAAAAAGACAACAGAGATCGGCTCTTCATTCTTAGGGAAAATGACAATAGAACCTGGACGCTCATTCGTAAAGTAAGTGTCCGGGTTAAATACAGCAGGGAACGCACCTTCTCGATCTCCATACACAATCAATACATCCACATGCTCTTCTTCCATTAGCTGATTTGCAATGTTCCATCTACGATCTCTTTCCGCAAGTGAGTAGGTAGGGATTCTAGTATCTTGAATGTTCATACCTCTTTCTCCTCCTAACGTTTATTTCTTTCCAGAGTTCATTGCTGATCGTTGCCTTTTGTCATCATCCAACCGTATACATGCGAATGGCCCCCCTCCAATAGATGTCATGAATGAACCTGTTACATTGCAAGTATAATTCATTCATTTGATTAATTCAATTGAATTAAATTAATTGATTTATGTGCAAAAATAGCTCCAATAACTTGGAGAATTAATCTTTAAATCATTAGCTCGATAGATTGCGTGTCCAGTTGACTCGCCGTATTCTGAAAGGTCAGTATTGTATTTGACAACATTTTATCAATGATAGAATGCACCGTTTCATTCGATTCAACATCAAAGTAGCCAACATACTGCGTATTTTCTACTTCCGCTGATAAACGGATTTTCAGCGCTGGAAAGCCCTCTATTCCAAGCGACCGACAAAAACGAACAACCGCCGCACTACTTGCCTCCGCTTTTGTCGCTAACTCATGTATGGTCATATGCAGCACTTCTTTAGCATTTGCAAGAATGTACTCCACTACTTTTTTCTCTGATTCTGGCAATTCATTTAAGTCTAGCTCAATTTGCGAAATCATACTTCCCCGCAATTAAACCCGCTCCAACAAATGCAGGAATCATTGGTATGAAAATATTTCCGATTTTTCGCAAAAAGTTCTTGAACGGTTTATCATTCTTCTTTTTAAGCTGCGCCTTCATTTGTGCGCTTTGTGCTTGTAATTGCTCAGCACTTCTACGATTCCACACGTTCCATTATTGACGAATTTTTCTTTCAATATTAAACTATAAATAAGAAATTAAATTCCAAAAAACCGTTTTTTTCATTTATTAAATTTATCCCAACATTACGTCGCAGGAGGAAAATGAAAGATGACGACGACACCAAACATCATCGTAATGAACCATCCAACTAGAGAGCAGCTTGAAAAGATTTACGATATTTTAGATGAATGCTTTTCCGTAGGCCGAGCTTTTTTCCAAGAAAGATTAGACCTAGACACCACATATGATCCAGATACAACATGGTTTGCGATGGTTGACGATAAGATTGCATCTAATGTACAAATTTTTCCGTTTCATATTAGAGTCGGTCAAGCGATCTTGAAAACGGGTGCAATGGGGAGTGTCGGTACAGATCAAAATTACCGCGGGCTGGGGCTTGCACACAAAATTCTTCATGCGCAGACCAACTATATGAAAGAAACCGATTATGATATAAGCTTGCTTTTGGCTAGCAAGCATGCGTTTTATGAAAAGGCTGGCTGGAGACTTATTCCGGAGACTGCTTTCGCGATTGAAAAACCAGCAAGTTTGGAGCAGCAGCAAAACAGTGATGAAATCATTCCTTTTGAAGCCTGTTATCTCGATGATATCCGTTTCATCTATGAACAATTCAATAAGAATCGTACCTACACCGTGATCCGAAGTAGAACGTATTGGAATGATTTATTGACCTGGCCGGAATGGAAGAAAGTTGACTGCTTGCTCCTTCGCAGAAATGGAAAAATCGTCGCTTATGGCATCATTGAAAAGAAAGAAACTGAACAAGTATTTATTAATGAATTATTGTATTTGAACGAAGCCGAAAACGGCGTTGAAGCTTTGTTTCATGCCTTATGTCAGCTGCGCCAAAATGCAAAGCAAATATTAGCGATGCTCCCAGAGGACCATAAGCTATATTCCTATTACCAACAGCATCAAGCAAATTCAATTCAAATCAATATGGCGATGTGGAAAATGATCAATCTCAGTTCAACTTTCCATAAGCTTCAGCCTGAATTAGAAGATCGCCTAAACCGTAGCAACATAATTGCAGACCAGGAGCTGCATATTGCACTTCGCAGCAATGAGGACTGTATCTACTTGGATTATAAGCAAAAGCGGCTTTCTGTTTCCGATGCTAGTAATCATACTAATCCCTATACTTCAATAGAAGTAGATGAACGCGAGCTAATGACTTATATCATATTCGGCTATAATGAAGCAGGCGCAGCAAAGGACAGTACTGAGCACGCTAACATCCTTCAAGCTCTATTTCCGAAACAACAAGCCGTGTTTTATTTGACCGATAAATTTTAAGCCTTTTTTTGATTCCTACCATTTTAAAATAAGGGTGTGTCGCAAGTCCAACTGCTCGGACTTATGACACACCCTTATTTTTCCATAGCGACAAAAACTAGTCGTTGTTCATTTTTGATCTTCCTAACAGGACAGCACCGTAGGCTGCATCCTTAATCGGCAAAATCAGCTTTGTTTGCGTGTAGCTCTGTGCGAGCTTTCGCTCCAAGGCTTCTTTCACAAAGCGAGACTTTTGCAGCACACTTCCTGCAATCGCAATCGGACTTTCATATAGCTTAAGCCGTTCAATAACAGGCACAACAAGCTTATATAGATTGGCTGCACATTTCTCCGCTAATGCTATTGCATGTGCATCGCCCTTCTCGCATGCGGTCGTCATAATCGGTGCGAGCTGCGCAATATCTTTTTTCGTCGTATTTTTATCATAAACAAAGCCAATAATCTCTTTCACAGTGCTTAATCCAAGCTGCTCATATACCATCGCTGGGATGACCGTATCGGTTATTCTTCCGTCCTCCACTTGAACTAATACGGATAATAGATCACGCCCAATGCTATAACCGCTTCCCTCGTCATCAATCAGATGACCAAAGCCTCCTGTGCGATGCTGCTCTCCTTTTTCATTGACCCCGAAGCAAATCGATCCTGTACCGGCAATGAGAATGATGCCTTGCATTGCATTTTGTGCCCCGTATAATGCGGTTTCTTGATCGCCTGTAATCGTTAATGGCCCGATATAACCGTTATTTCTCACATGCTGCTCCAAAAAATTGATGACCAGCGGATTACTTATTCCTGCCGCACCTATACATATATGAGCAACTTCTTGTAAATTACCGCAGTAGAGCTTTGTTTGACTAAAAATTTCCTCAAAGGAGGCGGCAATAGCATCAGCATCACCACCGTTATAATTAATAGGCCCTACAGTAAAGGTGCATAAAGAGTCTTCCTGGTCATGCGTAATGGTGACAGCTGTTTTCGTGCCACCCCCATCAATTCCAACGATAAATACCATACCTATGTCCCCTTGTTGTACTTTTTTCAAAGATATGAATTTATATGTTTCACGCGATATATTATCCTTATATTTCTCGCAGAAACGCTTGCCGTCCTTGAAAGGACGCCGAAGACGTTTATGCTTGTCTACATCTGTATCGTAATATTGGCGGTGGGTACAACCTCACCATTTAGGATTGGAAGGAGTGATTTGAATGCATCAAGTGTATACTCAAATGCCGCAATTCCGCAGAACTCGCCTTCGATTAACGGTAAATCATACGGGCGACCTAATGTAATGGCCGTTACTTTGCAGCCTGCTGCCAGCAGCTTCTGAACAAGCGCAAGCTGACCTTTGTTTTCACGCGCATTGAACAAGCCGATTACAATATGTTTGTAGCCTTGTACCTTTGCCAGCTCAGCGTTGATTTGCTCCTCGCTCGGGTCAATGTCGATAATCTCATAAGCTGTATTAAAATATTCCCCCATATATTGCGGAAAGCTAAGAGCTTGATTCAAGCTGCTGGACGCAAGATCGGTGCGGTATGAATAGGAACCCATAAATAACACTTGCTCGTGACCGGTATGAATGGGCTGGAGCTCACCTTTAATGAGGCAGATCGTTTCCGTACGCATTAGCTCATTTGCTCGGCGATGTACATCGCAGCCAACTAGTTCATAATCTAGCTCCTCAATCGTCGCATATTGTGCTTTATAAGCTAAAATTTTTGTAACAGCTGCATCAATTAGCGCTTCATCCAAATCACCGGTGGCTACAGCTTCTTCGATCAAATGAACTGCTTCCTTCACTGTCTCAGGAGTATGACTAATGAATACCAAATCAATACCTGCTTTAACAGCTCCTAACGCTCCTTTTGCCGTACCATAGTATCGTTTGATCGCGTCCATTTCTAAACAATCCGATACAACTAACCCTTTATATCCTAATTTTCCTTTTAATATCTCTGTAATAATGGTATGAGACATTGTTCCCGGCACGCCGGATTTTTCGATTTTCGGAAATAAAATATGTGCACTCATAATCGCTTGAGCGCCTTGCTCAATTGCGGCCTTAAACGGCAGCAGCTCAAGCTGCTCTAATTCCTCAAGTGTTTTTTCAATGGTAGGCAAGCCAATATGTGAATCGACATTTGTATCACCATGACCTGGAAAATGCTTAAGTGAGGACATGACGCCTCCATCGAGCAATCCCTTCATCATTTGAATTCCATACTGGGATACTGTTACAACAGAATCACCATATGAACGAACATTTATGACTGGATTCAATGCATTATTGTTAACGTCCATAACTGGAGCTAGATTAAAATTAATACCTAATGCTTTCAATTCTCTGGCAGTCATTCTGCCTGCTGCATACGCATTTTCAGGTCGTCCTGAAGAAGCAATTGCCATGGCTCCAGCAACATTGATCGCGTCTTTAGGCATACGAGTGACTCGACCGCCTTCTTGGTCGATCGTAATAAAACCCGGGATACCAGTATGTGTCGTGTACCATTGCTGCAGCTCAGTAACAAGCTCGCCTAATTGATATTTATTGTCGATATTATGTGAGAATAAAATAATATTGCCGACTTTATAATGCTCAATAACTTCCTTCAGCTCAGGAGTGATCTCGGTTGAAGGGAAGCCTGTTACGAACATTTGTCCAATCTTTTCGCGCAAGCTCATATGTTCTATTGTTCTCATCAATTATTCACCTTCCTCTAGCGATATAAATGATACTGCTGTGTTATTTCTGCAAATTGCTTGCTTTCCGCTGCAAACTGTTCAAGCAGCTGCTTGGCTTGCATATTTTCCGTACGATACATGTTGTCTCCCCCCAGCAAATCGATAAATGGACGAGAGCCCTCCTTCACAGGAGGCAGGAATGAAAATTGCTCGTACAAATCTCTTATCGTAAATAATAAGGTTACCCCAACTTCTAAAGGCCTCAGCACTTGGAGATCTGTAATGTAAATTTGTACCCCGCCGCATAGCTCGCCACAATGTTTAGATGACGTTGGCTTGAAATGAACTGGACGAAAAAGCACACCCGGGATACCTTTTGCATTCATCTCATCTGCCAATTGCTGCGCTTGAATGAACGGAGCACCAATCATTTCAAACGGGAACGTTGTGCCTCGTCCTTCCGAGCAGTTCGTGCCTTCAAATAAACATGTTCCTGTATATAATAACGCTGTTTCATATCGTGGCATTCCAAGTGAAGGATGAACCCAAGTTAATCCTGTATCCGGGAAGGACATGCTCCGTTCCCAGCCTTCCAAACGAACGACATGCAGCGATGCATTCCAATTCATTTGATCATTTGCCATCGTTGCTACCTCACCTGCTGTTAAGCCGTATCGCACGGCTAGCTCGTAATTTCCAACAAATGATTTGAAGCCGGGCTTCAAGACATTCCCTTCTACCGTTACCCCGTTAAGCGGATTAACACGATCAAGAACAACAAATTCTACACCTGCATTTGCACAATCTTCAAGTGCATACAGCATCGTATAAATAAATGTGTAATAGCGTACACCAACATCTTGAATATCGTATACAATGATGTCTACTTCATTCAGCATTTCTTTTGTTAAACGCTTGGAGTCTTTACGGTACAAGCTATAGACTGGAACATTCGTAAAAGGATCCATGTAAGTGTCTACTACTGCCCCTGCATCCAAATCTCCGCGAACGCCATGCTCAGGTGAAAACATCGCAGCAAGATTAAAATTTTCATGTAATATAGTAATCGTTGATGCAAAATCCTTCGTAAGACCTGTCGGCGCTGTAATCAATCCTACGCGCTTACCTTCGAACAAATAACGATAATTCGTTATAGAATCAATCCCATTTAACACCATATGAAGCTGCCTCCTAGCTGCTTTTTCGCATAAATGGATAGAACAAGGGAATGTTTCCTGCTATACATAGAAACACTCCCTCTTAGCTAGTTGAATAGTTACCAAAGACTAGACTGCCTAACCTTCACCGTTTCAGCAGGCACCATAAATGCTTCTGCATATGTCTTTCTTGCTTCACAGCCGCGAACAACTGCTAGTGCTTTATAGTAATCCATGTATTTGAAAGATTTGCTATTCGTCACAAACCAATGCTTGCTTAAAGCATCTATCCATAGATCAAATGCCGCTTGATCGAAATCCACATATACGTAAGGGACATAATCAACCGCATCCTCCCAGTTTTCGGAGTAATATAATCTTGCTGCAAAGTGCGCGGGGAGCGCTCGTTCAAAGGATGATAGACTTGCGAAGAAACGGGCATCATTTACGATATGATGCGTTAGCGCATGGTCCTTATGCATACTGTTTTTCCAGTGTGTAATAATAATGTTAGGCTTCACGCGACGAATTACATCACAAACCTCCATACGAATTTCTTGATTGTCAGGCAACTCTCCGTCACAATAATCATCGAATACAATGGCTTCACCGCCTAGCATATCCGCAAAAACCTGTGCCTCTTTCACTTTTTGCTGACGATATTCCTTCATATCCTGTCCTGCCGGGACCCCTCGTTCACCCGCAGTTAACGCTAGTGTCACAATGCGATCTCCCTTTAAACTATGACTAGCGAGCACACCACCAGAAGCTAGCTCCACATCACCAACATGCGCTCCAATTGCTAATACTGTGAATTTTTCGCTCATCTTTAAAGTTCCCTCCGCAATATAGAAAATTGTTTTTCAATAGTAAAGCCCGCTTTTTGATAGATTCGAAGAGCCGGATTATTATTTCCAGTGAATAGAGAGATATATTGACAGCCCACATTTTGAAAAGCTTCAACCATTCTGAAAAATAATACACTACCAAGGCCATGACCCTCATGCTCTGGGTGCACTCCGATACCGCAAAAAAATGCTCTTCCATCAGTGTGCGAAATAATTGGACCTGCAAAGCCCACAACCTCGTTGCCGTACACAGCTACTACAAGTGGTGCGCCAACCTTCACATAAGTAACAATATCCTTCTTCCACTGCGGATTTTGCAGGGCAGCAAGCGTTGCTTCAAGCCCTGTATGTAAATCAGGGACATAGGACGTAATGTAATAGTCCTTGCTATTTGCATTGGTTTCCTTATCTAAAATATCTTCGGGAACTATAAAGCTTCCGAGTTTTAAATACATGCCGCATTGCGTCGCTCGATCTTCGTAGCCTCTAGCCATTAAAGCTTCATATAATGGCTGGTCCTTACTTATGCCCGGGGCATTATTATGCTCATGCTGAGGTGCACTTGGTATACTCCACTTCAGCTTAACAGGGTTGAAAAACAATACATCCGCTTGTCTTTTCCCAAGTTCTTGGAATCTTTTTTCTAAACGCAATAGAAAAGCATCGTAAAGCTCCAGAGAAGCCACATGGGTATCTATAATAACACTCGTAATATAACCGGCCACATCTCCAAGAGGGAGATCGTCACCGCAGCAGCCAGCTGCAAAACCAACAATCCCTTTTTCGTCACAGCCTACCCATATACAGTCAGCGTCAAAATAAGGATGGTCGATGAATGTATCTTGAAACTCTCGCTCTGTAAATGGCTTATAATCATATTTTGTAGCCTCACGATTCCAAAGCTCTACAACTGCAGAGTGATCTTCATTTGAAAAGGTTCTAATTTGCATCATTTAAGCCTCCTGTGAACGTCCAATATAGGGCCAGGAAATTTTGCCCATTACTACTGGCTGTGAAGCTCCAGTTACTAGCGGGATATTGTTTGGTAAGCGCTCCATCGTGTAATACGCTAGCAGAGCAAAAGCAATTGCTTCCTTAGCATCACTATTACCACCGATATCCTCCTGCGTCAGCACCTGCACGTTATGCGTTGCAAATAAGTGCTGTAAATCACGCAAAAGTGTCTTGTTATAGCTTCCACCGCCGCCAATTAACAATTGCTCAGCCTGATGCTGCGGTGCAATATACCGTTCATAGCTATCGACGATGCTCCAGGCAGTTAAGTACGTAGCTGTTGCAACAACATCTTCTGCTTTCCAGTGATTAACCTTCATCATTTCAATAATTTGTGCCACGTATTGTTGGCCAAACCGTTCTCTGCCTGTCGATTTTGGTAACGGTATCGTATAATATTTATCCTGCTGCATCCATTTCAATAGCTCATCAATCACTTGACCGCCCGCACCAATTTCGCCATCAACATCCATGGTCATTGGTGCAAATAATTGCGATACAAGGCCATCGATAATCATATTTCCAGGACCCGTATCAAAAGCAAATACCTCATCCGGTGAGGCATTTACAGGCAAAACAGTCACATTGCCTATTCCGCCAATATTTTGCATCAGAAGTGTTTTCTCTGGATTGTTAAACAATAAGTATTCGGTAAATGGTACTAACGGAGCTCCTTGTCCACCCATTGCCATGTCAGCAACTCGAAAGTCTGATACGCAAGGAATTCCTGTGCGATTGGCGATAACTGCACCATCCCCAATCTGAACAGTACAATGCAGATTATAGCCGCCCATAACATTCTCTTCCGGAGCATGATAGATTGTTTGACCATGCGATCCTACCGCGAATATTTGCGAAGGCGAAAGGCCGCATTTCCCTATAACGGATAATGTGGCTTGGGCGTATAATTCGCCAAGCCACATATTCATTGCGCCAACCTTATCAATCGTAGCGCTAGCGGGATCAAAAAGCTCAAATATGGAGTTTCTAACTTGCACCTCAAAAGGTGTGTTTTCAAAAGCCAGTAATTCAATCTCTACTCCATGCTCTTTTTCGGCTGATGGGAAAAGCTTAATTACTGCTGCATCAATACCATCTACTGATGTACCTGACATCAAGCCAACTAAGTATGTTGCATCAACTTTTGATTGTTTGTCCATTAACCTTTCACCGCTCCAACTGTTACCCCTTCAAGGAAGTATTTTTGTAAACTGAAGAACAAAATAAACATTGGAACTGCTGAAATGGTTGCCCCCGCCATCATCGGTGCAAAGTAAGTTGTATTCGCAAAGCGAAAGTTTTTCAAGCCGACCTGAATGGTTTGCATATCCATCGTATTCGTTACTAGGAACGGCCAGAAAAAGTCATTCCATGCCGCCATGAACGTTAGGATTGCTAGTACTGCCATAATTGTTTTAGATAGAGGCATAATGATATACCAGAAGATTTTAGGCTGGGAACAACCTTCGATTTTAGCAGATTCAATAATTTCACCTGGAATGGAGGACATGAACTGCTTAACCAAGAAGATATTGTATACCGTTACTATGCTCGGCATAATCAACGCTGTGTACGTATTTTGTAATTCAAAAATATTTACGATCAAAATATATAGTGGAACCTGAGTAACTTGAACAGGAATCATCATAGATCCCAGCAAAATAGCGAACAAAATGTTTTTCCCTTTAAATTTCATTTTTGCAAAAGCATATCCAGCAAGTGTAGCAAAAAATACGTTAGATACCGTGATACACGCTGCCACTATAAAGGAGTTCAATAACCAGTCCCATGTATGTGGGCTGAAGTTAAAGAAGAATTTATAAGATTCAAATGAAATCTTCGTTGGTAGGATAGAATAGCTCATTGCACCAGCTTCTACCGGATCACCGAACGAGGAGATGACCATAAAGTATATCGGGAATATGGTAGCTGCGGCAAATAGGATAAGGAACGTAATGTTTGCACCATTACGTATAAACAGATACCCTTTGCTTCTTAAGCTATTGTTGTACAAACCCATAGTATTCTGCTCCTTTTCCTAGTATTCTACATCTTTACCTATAAACTTGAATTGAAGGAATGAGATAAATCCGATAATCGCTGCTAGAACTAATGATTGTGCCGCTGCCTCACCAAACTCAAAATATGTGAACGCATTGTTAAAGATTAACAAACCTACCATTGTTGTTGCATGGTCCGGTCCACCGCCTGTCATAAGATAAGCGTTTTGGAATACTTGGAAGGAACCGATAACACCAGTAACAAGTAGGAATAGCGTTGTTGGCTTAAGGAAAGGGACAACGATAAACCAAAGCTTTTGCAGGAAAGACGCGCCATCAATTTCAGCTGCTTCATAATAGCTGTTATCAATAGCGAGTAATGCGGCTATATAAATAATAATTGCTGTACCATGACTTGATAACCATGACATTAACACAAGTGAGAACATTGCAGTTGCACTGGAACCAAGCCAGTTTTGATTTTCAATACCTAAAAAACTCACGAGCTTATTGGCAATACCTGATTTTAACGGATCGAAGATCCACAGCCACACAACAGAAAGCGCTACACCAGATGCTACGGCTGGCAAGTAATATAGTGCTTTAAAGATCGTTTGTGTTTTTTTCTTGAAAGGAATAATCAAAATTGAAATTAAAAATGATAGAAGAATATTAAACGGAACAGTTAATAGCGTATATACTAACGTGTTTTTCAGCGCTTTCCAGAAAAGTTCATCTGAAAACGAGTTAACGAAGTTATCCATGCCGACAAAAGTGGATCCTAATGGACCATATTTTTGTAAGCTGATAATAAAAGCATTGATGACTGGATATGCGGTAAATAAAGAAAACGCAATAAGTGCTACTGCGATAAACGCGTATCCCCAACCTGAGTCACTTTCGAGTTTCAATTTTTTTCTTTTAGTCAACGTTTGATTCATTGGGTCGCACCTCTCTTCTAAAAACAGTACAAGCTCTAGCTAATTTAGAAGGAAAGCTGTACGTTCTAGCTACGCACAGCTTTCACATGTCAGCCTACGACAGACTAGTCAACTACAATACCATCTTTACCGAAAGATTTAATTGCAGCAGCTTTAACTGCATCATACATTTCTTGTGGAGCAATCTCATTTGCAAGTAAGGCTTGTAGTTTAGGAATAATAACTTCTGTTTCAATTTTTAATGCTTCAGCAGCCAGATCAGTAGGAATATCTGTACGAGCCGGAAGCGCTTTTGCCATCATAGCTTTACCTGCAGCAACGTTATCTTCGTTACGAGGGAATTTTTCAAGTACTTCTGCATTACGTGCAGATTCAGTAATTGGTGATAAGAACAGCTCATTACTGTAGTTAGCAGCAATTGAACCAGAAGACAAGAAATTCGTTGCTAGGGCAATATTTTTGATGTGCTCTTCAGATGGAGCTTTTTTACCACGAAGTGCGATATAACCATCAACGATTGAAGTAGGGACATAATCGGCACCGTTGAATGTTGGGACTGGAAGTGAAATATAATCAACTTCAATAGAATCTGCAACAGCTGAACCATCGTTCGCTTTAATCTTCTCATTGTTTAGACGAGCAGAGTTTTCAAATGCAGATAAACCTTTACCTGTGATCATCGTTTGACCCGTTAGGAACATGTTCCACCGTTTACCAGCATCGATAGAGCTTAGCTCTTTAGGCATAGAACCATCGTTGATCATTTCGCGAATAGATGTAAGTAGCCCCAAGAAGTTTTTGCTTGTATACGTATATTTAAGATCTTTATCGAAGTAATCTGGTAAACCTGCAGTTTTAGCAAGAATAGCTAGATAGTCTTTAGATGCTACACCAGATGTTGCGAACACGAAACCATAACGAGTAGTTTCACCTTTATCATTTTTCACTACGCCTTTAGAAATTGCATTACGGAACTCTTCATAAGTCCAACCGTTTTGTTGAATGCTTTTCCAATCAATTCCGGCTTCTTCAAGGAATTGTTTGTTACCACCGATAGTGTGGATTTCCATATACGCTGGTAGGCCGTATTGAGCGTCACCTAGTTGGAAATATTTCAATGGAACTTCGTCATAATCTGCCTTGGCTTCATCAGAAAGGGCACCGTTAAGGTCGATTAGTACATTAAGTGCTGCATATTTCGAAATTCCTGAAGCACCGATAAAAGCAATATCTGGAGGAGAACCTGCATTTACTTGAGTATCAAGTTTTTGCGTCATATCTTCCCAGCTCGCTGGCTCGATTTTCAAAGTCAAGTTAGGATGTAGTGTATTAAATTCTTTTTCCATATCAGCAAAACGTGTTTGATAGTTCGCTGATATCGGAGGTAAAAGTGCTGTAATCGTATCCTTTTTAGGCTCAGAACCACCGTTACTAGTTCCTGTGTTACCGGAATCTGTAGAAGCTGGAGCGTTATTTCCGTTTCCTCCGCAAGCCGATAATAGTGATACCATCATGATTCCTGACAAAAACAGAGTTAATCCACGTGATCTTTTTTTCATCGATAACAGCCTCCTCAATTATTAATAGCATCCATCCTGTTATTCCACTTTTCACACCTAAACCAATGATGCGATTGCCTGTTTCAAGCGTCCTCCGTTTGCGTTAAGTACTTGTTCTGCTTCTTTTGCATCTAACCCCGATTTAATCATCATAATTGCCAGCTTACAGTTCATAGATGCTTTTTCAAGTGTTTCTGCGGCGGTTGATGTATCTACACCAGTCGTGTTCATGATAATACGAATCGAGCGATCTACGAGCTTAAAATTACTAGCCTTCAGATCAACCATCAAGTTGTTGTACGTTTTTCCTAACTTGACCATTGTGCATGTTGTCAGCATATTAAGCACCAACTTCTGAGCAGTTCCTGCCTTTAATCGAGTCGAACCGCTAATGACCTCAGGTCCTACAACAGGTGTTATACAAACATCTACAATGGGTTCGAACTTTGAGCCTCTGTTGTTACAAACACCGATAGTGGCTGCTCCAAGTTCCTTTGCTTTCGCTAAAGCTGCAATAACATAGTTTGCACTACCGCTTGCCGAAATCCCAATAAGTACATCTTTGTTTGTTACACCAATGCTTTCGATTAATGCGATCCCTTCATCCATATCGTCTTCACAGCCTTCAACCGCAGTACGCAAAGCAATATCACCACCAGCAATATAGCCCTGCACCAAGGAAGGATCTGTACCAAAGGTAGGAGGACATTCGGAAGCATCCAGAACACCCAATCTTCCTGATGAGCCAGCTCCTATGTAAAACATTCTTCCACCATTAGACAACCTATGATGTAGAATATCTACCGCCTTTGCAATCTGCGGAATCTCCTCAGCTATAGCTCTGGGGACCAGTGCATCTTGTTGATTCATTAACTGGATCATTTCTTCCGTAGTACATTCATCAATCATTAATGTGTCTGGATTCACAGCCTCTGTTGTCAATCCCGCAAGGTAGTCATTCATAGCCATCCTCCTTCTTCCCAGCCTTAATCTGTCATCAAATTAACAAAACGCGTTAGATTAACTTACAATTATTATGTTCTTATACTAATACAACACCATCGCTTCGTCAATAGATTTTGAAATATAATTTCATAAAGAAATTAAATTCTGATGTTTTATTTCATTCCTTACATACTATGTTATACCACATTTATAAAGCGCTTACAAGATGCAATTTAAATTTTTACCAATCGCTTTGATCGCTATGGCTCTAAGGTTAAAGCGATTTAAAAAAAATGTATTATTTGCTGATTATCGCTCCAAACGAAACATAAAGTTACATCATCCGTGTTCAACCGGATGATGTTTCGTCTTCGATTCCATTCATTTCCTTCCTCATAATTGTGTGCCAAGCTATTAATTATTGAATTAAACTACTTATTATATTCATTAGATCAACGTATTCACCATGTAGATAATCTGACATGGATTGATAAGTAGTACATTTTAGCACACGAATAAGTGAATGAAATACAAAAAAAGAAAGCATTGATCTATGATCAATGCTTTCCTCCACATTCATTCTATCAAAACCTAATTTCTAATTTTTTTCTTTAATATATTATGCGTTTTTGTTAAGTAGGTTTTTACTTCTTCATATTCTGCACTTGCGACACCAGCAAATAATATGTCGATGATCGTAAGCATCGCAATACGCGAGCCCATAGCCCCACTGCGGATTGTTATTTCAGGTGTGGATATGCTCAGTACAATATCCGCCCGCTCCGCAAGCTCACTTTTATTGTACTTCGTAATCGCAATACATTTCGCTCTATTCTTTTGGGCAATTTCCAGTGCATCAATAATATCACTAGTTGCTCCAGAGTTAGAAATGAAAATGGCAACATCATCTTTTTCAAGTAAAGTTGCTGCCGTGAGCTGACTATGACCATCTGTATAGGCATGACACATCTTATTAATTCGCGAGAACTTCTGTTCCCCGTCCATACAAACGAGTCCCGAAGCACCTATTCCAAAGAAAACAATTCGCTTACTATGACATAGTAATTCTACAGCTCTTGTAATTTCTTTTCGATCAATAACACTAAGCGTATCCTCAATGGACTTGCAATTATTCAATGAAATATTTGATATAATTGTCGAGAGATCATCACCTGGCTGAATATCTGTATATTGAGCCTTAGAATCCTCATCACGAGAACCCAAAGATGCCGATATACTCACAATAAAATTGCGGTATCCGCTGTAACCCATCGTCTTACAGAAACGAAGGACAGATGCATCGCTTGTCTTACTCGATTGAGCCAATTCCTTAATCGACAAATGAGGGATCTCTTCCGTATTTTCTAAAATGTAATCTCCGACCAATCGTTCAACTGGTGTAAAACTCTCTCGCATCTCACGAATTTTAATTAATACGTTGTCATTTAGACTCATAATCTACCTACTCTAGATTTAATTAACACCTTTAATAATATCATAAACAATATAAACAACCTATTTCAATAACAAAATACGTTTTGGCACATCAAAAGCTAATATTAATTAATCTATTAAAATCATCCTACTCTTAGGTCATCTGGTGACTTTACGTTGATTATAGCGTAATAAAGTTGTAAGGTATAGTCGATAATTATATACTTTCTGATATGTTGAAACAAGGGACCACAAAGGTCCCCGAAGATTCTTTCTATTGTTCTCAGCATACGTATAACGCATGTATTTTTAAATTTTACTGCCGTCTAAATATGACTCGATTTGTCAACTACATTCTTTGATGTAGCATACTGAAGCTGAAAAATGGAACGATCCAACTCAAGATTTCACTGATTCCAAGAGAAGTAAGTACACTAGCACCAAGGAAGCAATAATGAACAGAGAACTGAACACAGAGCGCGTAATGACTATTAGCACAATTATGATTCCGACCAGCATAATCACGGCTGTACGTACAAAGTCATCCTGTGAAATATTCTGCAAATCAGCATTGGTTGCAGTTGTTCCTGTTAAGGCTGCTTGCACTCCTTGCAAGTCGCTGCCATCTAATTGCATTCCAAAAGCTGTCTGCAAGTTCTTCTTCGAGCTCAAGCGAATACAGCAACTCACCTTCTTCCATCATTTTAGCGAACATCTTCAAAGGGCCATATACAGTGCAGATTAATGCCATGGAAGGCAGGGGGGCGTAACAATTTCTCCTCCTTACCTGATTTGGCTATATCTAGAATGAATTTTAATAAATCACCGAATATTGCTTTGCTATATTCGTCTAAGTAATACCCATCTTCATGTAAGCCTTTCTTTTGCGATTTTTTTTGCGCAAGAAATAAAGAGTCCTCTATAATGTAATAATGTACATAAAGACGGATTTGGAGGGAAACAAATGGCAAGTCATAAATGGGTATTAATCATAGACGATGAAGATGATTTAGCGCGTCTGATGAAGACAGTGTTACATAAAGAAGGCATTCCAGACGTTGTAACTGCCGGGACCGTTGCAGAGGGTTGGGACAAGTTCCAGGAGTATAATCCTGAGCTTATCTTGCTAGATATTATGCTTCCAGATGGAGAAGGATATGACTTATGCAGAAAAATACGGGAAACATCCAATGCACCAATCTTATTTATGTCTGCAAAGGATGAGGAAATTAATAAGCTGTTAGGACTGGCGATAGGTGGCGATGATTATATTACTAAACCGTTCAGTCCGAAAGAAGTCGCTTATCGGGTAAAGGCCCAACTAAGAAGGGCTGGCTTTACAGAGGAAAAGAAGGCTCCGAAAAGTTTGCAAGTGGGCCCCTTTGAGCTAAGTGCTAATGAGACAGAATTAAAAAAGAATGGTGAAGCCCTTGTGCTTACTGCCAAAGAAGTCGGATTAATGAGCTGTTTTATGCATCATCCCAATCAGATCATAAGCAAAGAAACCTTGTTTGGACAGGTGTGGGGTGAAGATTTTTTTGGTTCCGATAATACAGTAATGGTACATATTCGGCGCTTACGCGAAAAAATTGAGGCAGACCCTTCAAAGCCCGCCTATTTATTAACGGTTAAAGGGTTAGGTTATAAATTACATACCAAGGGGTGAGACAAGTTGAAATGGAAATTGACACTCCGTTTTTTAAGATCGGTTATGACTATTGTTGTGATCGTTGGTATTGTAAATGCGATTTTATTCCTCTCCATATTTTTCATACAGCTACAGAATAATAATTTTGGCACTGAAGAAGCTTCAGCAGAAACCTTTAGCCGGACCTTTTCACAATATGTAGAACTACAATCCGGCAAACCTGTTGTGAACGAAGAAGGGCTCAAAAAACTACAAGAAATGAGCGCCTGGGTACAATTCTTGAATAACCAAGGGGAGCAAGTAGCAGCCTTTAATACCCCTAAAGAATTGCAAACAGAGTATTCTCCTATTGAAATTGTACAAATGTACAAATATAAAGAATTAGATGCAAGCACAACTGTTTTTGTCAGCACAGCTCAAAATTTCAGCTACTTTTTAGGGATTCAAAATCCAAAAATAGGCCGTTATGTAATGACCTATGACTACGCTAAAATTTTCAAAGATGTTAATGTTTTTCTTTCCATTTTTTTAATCGTTGATGTGCTTATTGTAATCATCATTGGATTTCTATTTGGGAAAAAGTTAACTGCACCACTTCATACCTTAATAGAGGGTATTCAACAGCTTAGGGAACGACGTTTTAAGAAAATGCCAACTCCTAAAGGTGTT
The DNA here is from genome assembly GCF_976954365.1 of Paenibacillus sp. Marseille-Q9583. Taxonomy (NCBI): domain Bacteria; kingdom Bacillati; phylum Bacillota; class Bacilli; order Caryophanales; family Paenibacillaceae; genus Paenibacillus; species Paenibacillus sp. Marseille-Q9583. Next base: position 5,147 of record NZ_CDRJTB010000046.1, on the reverse strand, counting down.
TATGAAGATGTTTTTCGTAATATGAATGAACTATCTGAAAAACTTGACCGACATGAAGAGGAACGTAAGCGTCTTGACCAAATGCGTGAGGAATGGATTAGCAATGTTTCACATGACATGAAGACACCACTTGCTTCTATTCAAGGCTATGCAGAATTTATAAACGACAGTGCCACAGATTTAACAGCCCAAGAATTACAGGAATACACAGCAATTATCAAGAGTAAATCGATGTATATGAAAGATTTGTTAGATGATCTCAATTTAACGATGCGTTTGCGTAATCACCAGCTATCCCTGCAATTTGAAGAGGTGAATCTCGTTCAGTTCCTACGAGAAATGACGATTGAACTTTTAAATGACCCGACCTTTGGTGAACGGCAGATAGAGTTTGAGGCAGATGTGGTTAAAGCCGTACATAAAGTAGATAAAAAATTACTAAAACGAGCGATCCTTAACTTTATCTACAACGCGCTGGTACATAACGATGACAATGTCGTGGTGAAGATTCGAGTGAAAACCATTAGTCCGCATATCCAAATTACAATTTCTGATAATGGCCAGGGTATTCCGGCTAAAGATCTGGAACAGGTTTTCGAACGCTACTATCGGGGTACAAACACAACGAGTAAGCATGGAACTGGGTTAGGAATGGCCATCGCAAGAGACATTATTTGGGCTCATGAGGGGAACCTCGATTTGACGAGCGCTGAAAATACCGGTACCACCATTACTATACTTTTATAATACAAATGCCTTACTTACTCATTAGGCAGAGAAAAGGGCTGTTCTCCACTTCCTTTATTGGAGACAGCCCTTCTTCAATCTATTAGTTTTTTAGTGCCTTTAGCGGAATATCCTCTAATTTCACTTCATCGTATGAGGAGACTTGATCACCTTTTTTTACATACATTTTCAAGTAGGCGCCTTTACGAAGATTTTTTTGTGCATTAAATTCCAGTGGAATTGTATTACCTTTGGCATTTGTAGCCTCTAGTGTATAAGAATAAGAGGTCATGACTGAACCATCGCTCAGTTTATATTCATGGGGTTCCCCATCCTCTGTGATTTGTAAGTAGTAATTTTCGGCATTGAAGCGATTGAAATCAATCTTGGCTATAGCAAAGACCCCTACAACTCCAATAACAAACAAAATACCCATAGTAATTAGAAATTTTTTCATCTCAATCATCCTTCTGTTTTATTATTTAGTGTGATCATACGATTGTAAGAAGCTACGGTTAAGAAATAATACAACCCGTAAATTACGGTATAAGCAATCATCCAGAACAACACAGGTTTTGCTAAATCCATCATCAGTAGACTAGAGAATGCTTTTAAAGCCACTACACTATGCAATAACCCTATTACAAGCGGTACAAAAAAAATAACGAATACCTGTGACGCAATGGATTTCCGCATTTCTTTTGAACTGACACCCATTTTATGCAGCATATTGTACTGTGATTTATCCTCTTCTGCCTCTGTTAAAACTTTAAAATAAATGATACTGCCTGTAGCAGCCAGAAATACTAGACCAAGGAAACTTCCGATAAACAGTAGAGAACCCACACCTTCCAAACTTGTTTGGTAATCTTGTGGACCACTTGAAAATAGCGCTTCTTCAGGTAATTGATTTGCAATTTTTTGAGATAAATCTACAGAGGCATCCTCTACCCCAAGAACACGATAGTGCAGCACTTTCCCATCATTTTGCAACACTTTATACTGGTCATCCGAGACTACCACGGTTATACCTGCTGTACCTGCATTCAATACGGTTTGCGTTTTAAAGCTTTGGAACGTGAGTGGATGGCCGTTGCCTGTTGTTATAGTTTTTCCTGTATATATTGGTGAGAACCTTTTGTCATATCCGATATCTAAAATAACCGCGTAGCCGTCCTTTACATCTAATTTTTCTTTATGTTGTACTCTTGCTAATTGGTTGTATGTTTTTTCATCGATAACTGTATAGCTTCTTTTATCAGAGCTATCGAATGTTGATGGCGAGTTTAATTCTTTCGTATGAAACGTAATGGATAGCGCTTCGAACTTTTCATCGTATTTTGTATCTGATACTACAGCACTCACTTGCTTGTCCATTTCTACATCTGTTGATTGATACATAAAGGTATTCGGATTAATCGTTTTCGCCGAGTCATTCGTATTGTAATAAAGGCCATAGACCGCTCCACCGGCAGTTACTGTCGTAGCACTTAACACGGCAATCACTGTTAATGTACGTGCGTTCCCACGAATACGATAGAGCAGCTGCGAAATAGTAATGACATGAAGGCCTTTCCACAGCCACCTTTCATTTTTCTTAATCATCGCTAACACAAAGCCAGTCACGCTGTGGAACAATAGAAATGTACCCAAAATAACCGTTGTTAAAATAATTAATACAGTCATGGGGAATCCAATTGTTTCCCATACCTTAGAAGTGAAAAGGTCCTGCATTGCAAGCCAATAGCCCATGATAATGAGTAACACTCCAAGAACAGCTACTATCATAGATGGTTTAGGCGCCACTTCTCCCTTTTTGGAAGCATGAAATAAATCAATCAGCTTAAATTGATAGATCAAGCGATAGCCTTGAAACGATGTCACTAAGAAAATAACCAGAAATACAATACCAGTGTTCATCGCTGCCGCTACTGAAAATGTAAAGGGTGCTACAACGTCATAACCCATTAAATGAATTAAAATCGTCATAAATCCTTTTGAACATAGGAAACCAAGTACAATTCCTACTATTAAAGAGAACAGTCCTAATAATAGATTTTCAAAAAAGAGCATAAAGCCTATTTGACGATTACGCACGCCTAGTAACGCATACAATGCCACTTCTTTTTTACGTTTTTTCATAAAAAATGAGTTGGAATAAGCAATAAATATGAATACGAAAAAGATGAGAATGACTGCCGCCCCACTCATTAGTGAACCAAGTTTTTGGGATGAAGCCGTCTGTTCTGCTATCGTATTGCTATATTTTAAGGTCACAAATGTAAAGTAAATGATGATACTAAACACCATCGATGCAATGTATAAGAAATATTGTGAGAAGTTTCGTGCTATATTTTTTTTAGCTAGACTAAATAACGTCATCAACCTCACCCCCATTGGCCGCATGAACATCTAAGATCTCTTGGAAGAAGGCTTTGCGTGTCTGATCACGACGATAGATTTCTGTTGAAAATGAACCATCCTTGATGAAAATAATCCGGCGGCAGAAGCTTGCGGCAAAGGCATCATGGGTCACCATCATAATGGTCGAATTGTTATTTTCATTTAAAGTACTTAAGCTTTCCAATAAATCTGTTGCTGATTTGGAGTCAAGCGCACCTGTTGGTTCATCCGCCAAAATCAGTGCAGGCTCTGTCACAAGCGCTCTAGCCGCAGCGGTTCTTTGTTTTTGCCCCCCAGAGATTTGGTAAGGATATTTTGCCAGTAAATCTTCAATCCCAAATACTTTAGAAATCTGAGTCACGAGGTGATTGATTTTCTTCGCTGGAATTTTAGCAATCGCCAGAGGAAGCAATATGTTCTCCTTTACAGTCAAGGAATCGAGTAAATTGTAATCTTGGAAGATGAAGCCGAGATGATCACGTCTGAAGTCAGACAAGGCTGCTTCCTTCATATCATGAATACTCTTGTTCTTCATATAAATCTTACCTTCAGTTGGAGAATCAATGGTTGCTAACAAATTTAGCAAGGTTGATTTCCCAGCGCCGGAAGGCCCCATAATTCCTACAAACTCACCTTCATGAATGTCAAAAGACACGTTTTCTAATGCTGTGTAAACAGCACTTAACTTCCCATACACTTTTTTTATGTTTTCTACTTTTAATAATGGTTCCATTCATTTCACCTCATAATTTGCTGATAGTTATACTATAGGCTGCGAACCTTACAGCAAATTCATGCCAACCTTACAATAAGCTTAAATCCACAAAAAGAGGTACCCCATAGCCATTAAAGACTACGAGGTACCTCTTTGCTATTGAATAAACTTTGAGTGGGCGCTTCAACATTATTATTTCCTGGTTGTATATAAATCAGAAGCTTCATCAAAGTAGAAGCGACGTTTTTCTTTGCCAAATACGACTAACATCACATGGATGAACAACACGATCGTTAAAATGACAATGGTCAATCCAGCTCCTAGCGTTAAGAATATAGATGCCTTATAAAATGGAGAATCCATGGATAGTTCCACGTTATTCAAAATATTCGCAATAACCGTTGTGAAGTATATCGCGTAAATCGCACCAAAACGTTTAAATAATCGCTTGTTTGTTTCCACACGACTTTCTTTACTGTCATAGCGATAGCGCATAATTTTCGTACCGATTGTCGATCCGTTCCAAATCCATGGAATCATAAAAAGTGTTACAAAAAGCGTAATTGTCGTTGCAATAAATTCACTAACCATATTCACGTTGGTCATGCTTAACACAACTTTAACTACCATATTGCTGATAAATATATCAATCATAACAGCCAGCAACACAGACATCCCTCTTACTTCATCAAGAGCTAATAATCTTTCAGCTTTCTCATTAATTTTCTTTTTGGATGGGAATAATGCCAACACGGCGGGTGCAATAAAGAAACCCAGTACCCCGCCAGAAGTATTCAACAATAAATCATCCACATCAAAAATGCGATAAGGGCAATTATAAATCCCGTAAATACCGGTTACCTGTGTTATCTCATAAAATAATGTTAATAAGAACGTGATGCCTAGAGCTTTCTTCCAGTGTTTCTTGTCTTGAAAAAAGTATCGCAAATAAACACCAAAAGGTAATAATAGCAAAAAATTAAAAAAGGCTTGATAGAATGAGGGTTGGCTAAATAACAGTCTATAAGTTGCAGGCTGTGATAAAACGATACCACTATTTCCCAAGGTGCTCACTATAAATTGAAATGGCATAAGTGAATAATGTTGTGTGCCTGGTTTTTGTAGCGAACAAGTATTGCGGATCTCTGGCAACGGCAACAAGACTAAAAATAACGCTGCAAGAAAGTAAAAGATAAACGAAAATGAAATTAACGTGGTAGAAAGCGGCAGATAATTGTATTTTCTATAGGTATAAATGAGCCATGGGATAAATAAGGCAAATGCTAAAACCACAAAAAAGATC
>NZ_CDRJTB010000045.1:0-52777 GCF_976954365.1 Paenibacillus sp. Marseille-Q9583 | reverse complement strand
ATTCGAAGAAAGCGAAATAATTATAAGACACCTAAATTCAGGTTAGAATTTCATGGATTATAGAGAATAGGATTTACCGGGAATCGGTAAAAATTTATTATGCAAACTTGCATCTAGATAGGAATCAAAATAGTTCTATAAAGTATTGGATGCATTATATAAATTAAAGAAGCGACATGTTGCAAAATTATCCCAAAAAGCTGTCGCTCCCTACGAAAATGAATAAAGTTGTTTCCCCTGCTAAAGGAGGAAAAACATTGCAGACTAAGACAACACAACATAAACAACTACGTAAAAGTTCAGTAATCCGAGTTCTAACCGTTATTGCAGGAGCACTACTTGCCGCAGTAGGATTAGAATTATTTCTCATACCACATGGGCTTGTAGTTGGTGGAATCACAGGTTTATCGGCATTATTCGCTCATACCACTGAAATGCGGCTGGGATTGTTTCTTTTTCTATTCAATCTACCTTTTATATTCATGTCTCGAAAGCAAGTGAATCTTCGCTTTGCTCTGTATACCGTTCTAGGATTAGCTTGCCTGACCATCGCTTCTCTTGCTCTACACCGTTTCCCTGCAGTGATTAGTGATCCTTTACCTGCTGCTATGGCAGGTGGCATCTGTTTAGGACTCGGTATCGGTATATCTGTCCGATTCGGTGGTGTGAACAAACATGCAAGTGATCAAGGATATTCACTTCTGAGTGGTGGACCGCCAAAGTCAACCGAAGTCGTCATCATGATTCTGAACTGTGCTATTTTGCTTATAGCAGGCACACTATTTGGCTGGGAGCAAGCCATGTACTCCATTATTGCTTACTTATTGGCCTTCGAAGGTGTGAGATTCTCACTCCGAGGGTTATCCGATTCACGCGCTGCATGGATTACCAGCAAATGTTGCATGGATATCCAGAAAACGCTCGAAAACTCATTAAATCGAGAAGTTGGGCTTGCTGAAGGCTCCGGGCAAAATGGAGAGCTGAGCACATTGTTTTGTCTCATCAACAAAATGGAAGAACATCAATTGCGGACCATCGTTCTTAATTGTGATCCTGACAGCCAAATTGTGCTCAAATCAGCTGCCAGTGATCAAAGATTGAGTAACCTGCCATCCTAACTAATAGGGCAGAATGATGAGTATGGTGAGTAGGATGATTACGTCTTCTTTAGTTTGAAGGTAACTTTTTTTCCACGTCAGATAAATAGCGTTTCTCCCGTGTATGGGGGGAGCGCTACTTTTACGTTATCAACCGGGGTTCTTTCGCTGGAATAGCGAAATCCTGCAAAAGTACATCTTTTGACTCAGATATCCACTCCTTTAAGCCCAATTTCTGCAAATGTACAGGAATATCCTCATTTATGGCTCGAAAGCTTCTTCCCATGCAAGAATTCCTGCAGATTTGCAGGAATTAATACTTTAACCCTCCTCGTATCATCTAAAGATGTACTATTGCAGGATTTTCACCGGAAAATTATTGGTTAGTCTACATTCGTCAGTCGGCGTTCATTAATCAACGTTAATGAGCCAGTGTTAGTTTGTCTGCTTTTCCCTAGAATTCATTCTTGATTCACAAAAAAAGAAGCTGCAACCAAGTAGTATTCACTACTTTGGAGACAGCTTCTACTTCTTGAGCTAGCACACTTTCCTAACGAAACATTCCCCACAAACGGATCAAGTGGAAGGTGTTGTTTGGATCAATTTTCTGAGCGATAATAAATTTCACAATTTGGTCTTCCTGCGTCGAGGTCAATTTCTCATTTAGTACACCTGACGCATTCCGTACCAACCTGCGAACAACTGCCGTGTCCTGTAGCTCTTGTTTCGAGACGCCGTTAATCATATTTTTAATACGATCTTTGACAGTCGCGTTTTTCATCTTCAGCTTGATGCGTTCCACGAGCTGAGGGCTAATTCCGAATTGTTGATAACCCAAGTGTAGCACCTCCCGTCATATCCAATCTTTCACAGTATATGAGGCTTAGGAGCTAGATGTGCCTACTTAGTCAATTAATTCCCCTTGGAAAATTTGCTCGCCTTGTAAATAATGCCGAAGAGGTGCATATTCAGGAGATGTCCAGAACTTCTCATCCTTAAGCAGCTCTGCCACATCATCACGCGCCTGCTCCAGCACTTCAAAGTCAGCCGTCATATCCGCCAAACGAAACTCCGGTAATCCACTCTGCTTGGTTCCAAAAAAATCACCTGGACCACGTAGCTCCAAATCTCTTCGCGAAATCTCAAATCCATCATCGGTGTCCGTCATGGCAGTCATTCGTTCACGCCCAATTTCAGATTTCGGATCAGCCACTAGTACACAATAAGAGGCATGCTGACCTCTACCAACCCGTCCACGAAGCTGGTGCAGCTGTGATAATCCGAACCGGTCTGCATCCATAATAATCATCAACGTGGCATTAGGAACGTCTACACCCACCTCTACAACCGTTGTGGATACTAAGAGTTGCAGTTCATTGTTGTAAAATGCTCGCATCACTTCATCTTTTTCAGCTGGAGACATCTTTCCATGCAAAAGCCCAACTTTATAGTTAGGAAAAGCTTGGCTCATCTGAATATGTAAATCTATAGCATTCTGTACATCCAGTTTCTCCGATTCTTCAATGAGCGGACAGATCAGATAAGCCTGACGTCCCAGCTCTATTTCACGCTTAATCAGATTCAGGACACGATCCATAAGATCATGCTTGACCCAATAACTGGTTATTGGCACTCGGCCTTTTGGTCTTTCCGACAGCGTGGATACATCCATATCTCCAAAAACTGAGATCGCAAGTGTACGTGGAATAGGTGTTGCAGTCATCGTAAGTACATCCGGATTATATCCTTTACGCCGCAATACACCTCGCTGGTTTACACCAAACCGATGCTGCTCGTCCGTAACTACAAGACCCAGATCGCGGAAAAATACATCCTCCTGAATCAATGCATGCGTCCCTACAACAATATCGAGCATCCCCATTTGTAGTGAGGCTAACAATTCTTTACGTTTCCGTCCAGTTACACTCCCTGTTAACAGACCAACCGTAATTCCAAACGGCTCAAACATCTTCGTAAGTGAACGCATATGCTGCTCTGCTAAAATCTCAGTGGGCACCATAAGCGCACCCTGAAAACCAGATCGTACGGTAGCAAAAAGCGCGACGGCAGCTAGTACAGTTTTGCCGGAACCCACATCACCTTGAAGCAGTCGATTCATGCAATATGGTGATCGCAGATCATGTAAGATCTCCAGCTCCACTCGTTTTTGAGCATCTGTAAGCTCAAAAGGTAAGCTGCGAACAAACTGACGAACGGTTGCGTTATCTACGGTATGGACTACACCGTCCATCCTACCGCGATTGAGTACCCGGAATGCCTGCATCTTCAACTGGAACAGAAACAATTCCTCATACACCATCCTGCGGCGTCCCTGTTGTCCTTCACGTGTATCCTCTGGCCTATGAATGGTAGCAATCGCCCGTTTACGGGGCATAAAATCATATTGGCGCATAATAGAATGTGGTAGTATCTCGGGAATTAAATCTCCATACTGTTGAAGCGCCTGATTAATACTTTTCCTGATCCACGACTGCGTGATCTTTCCACCGATGGAATAGACCGGCTGTAGAGTCCCTGTCTTCCCTTCCCCACGATCGGGAAATTCAAAATCCGTCACTGTAATTTGATTTCGCTTCTGATCCCATTTACCTGTGATTACAATTTCTCGTCCCACAGTAAGCTGCTCACGCACGTAATGACGATTAAACCATGTAGCTGTGAACATCCAAGGCTCCGCAACCATTTTACAACTCAGTCGTGACTTGCCTCCAAAACGTTGCAGTACGGGGATACCGATCACTTTAGCCTCTGTAGTCACTTTATCCCCATGTTTAGTTTCACTCAGCGAGCGTGGGCGATAATCCTCATAACGGAACGGATAATACTCTAACAAATCCTTTACTGTAAAGACGCCAAAGGCGTGAAGCTCGCTTTGCTTTTGAGCACTCACGCCAGTTATGTTTTTTACTTCAATTTGATTTAATGACAGTGTCATATTCATCCCTCATTTTGCAGGCCAAATGAATACAGCTAACGTACCGTTTCCGACATGGCTGCCCACGACAGGGCCGACGTTCGTCAGCACTTTCTCTTCTAGTGTAAAATGTCCTGACAGCTCTTTCAGGAACTCTTCACCGGAAGCCGGTTCAGCCGTATGACCCACGGCCACATTGATTTTGTCTACACCTTGAATATCCTTCTTAAATAATTCAATCATACGGGCAATAGCCTTCTTACGGCCTCTAACTTTCTCCACCGCATATATTATTCCTTCTGCATCAATAGACAGGATTGGCTTAATATTAAGAAGCGTTCCCAGAATGGCCGAGGCCTTTCCGATTCTCCCGCCTTTTTGTAAATATTCAAGCGTATCTACCAAGAAGTAAAGCTTACGAGATTGGCGCAGACTTTCTACAGCTTCAAGAATCGCTTCGGGACTCTTATCTTCAGCAGCCAATCTGGCGGCTTCCACCACCATAAATCCAAAACCGTAAGAAGCGGAGAGAGAATCTACTACAGTGATCCCTTCTCCCTCCTCCTCCAACATCGATTTAGCCAATAGTGCTGATTGGTACGTACCGCTTAATCCAGAAGAAATATGAAACGAAAGGATAGGACTTCCCGGGTAACGTTCCAAAATATCTCGATACACATTCATGTATTCAACCGGTGAGGGCTGAGAAGTAGTCGGCAACTGTGACGAGCGGGGAAGTCGCTCATAGAACTGCTCCGGCGTCATATCCAGATTGTCCCGGAAAGCCTCTTCGCCGAACATCAAGGTCAAAGGGACGACCTCAATGCCATACGTTTCCGCCATTGCTGGCGGGATATCAGATGTGCTGTCGGTGACGATAATGGTACGATTCATGGATTATCTCCCCCATACTATAATTTTGCCAACTACGTAATTAGCAAGTTGCTCCTGAATTGTTATAGAACCCTCAGCATCTATCTATGGCTCTACGGAGAAAAGATAATAATAAAGGGGTTGGCCACCCTCATGAATCTCTACTTCCACATTCGGGTAAGTCTCTTCCAGCCACTCGCTTAAGGAATCTGTGACCTCAGAATCAGTTTCTGCTCCAATAAGGATCGTAACGATTTCATCGCCATTCTCAAGCATGTTGGACAGTAGCGCCTGACTTGCAGCTAACAGATCATCTGCGGCAGCGACAATTTTGGAGTTTGAAATTCCGATAAATTGCCCGGATTTAATCTCCAGATCATCAAAGCTTGTATCACGGACAGCATTTGTTACTTGTCCCGACTTGACCTGTGAGATTGCTTCTAGCATGTTCCCAGAATTAGTCTCCACAGAATCCTCTTCTTGGAACGCAAAGGCTGCAGCGATTCCTTGAGGAATGCTTTTACTTGGAATAACTGTAATCTCACGTTCGCCCTCCAAGAGATCTTTAGCCTGCTGAGCGGCAAGAACAATATTGGAGTTATTCGGGAGAATGTATACATGCTTCGCAGATATAGAAGAAATCGCGTTCACGAAATCCTCTGTGCTAGGGTTCATAGTCTGACCTCCAGCTAAGACAACATCCACACCGAGGCTTTTGAAAATATCTGCAATCCCAGCGCCTGATGATACTGCGATGAATCCGTAAGGTGCCAAATCATCTGCTGGTGGTTCGGCTGGAGCTGATTGTACCCGGCTCTGTTCATCCGGCATATCAGCGAAAACATCCGGCATAGGTGCAATATCCATCCCTGCAGTTAGCAAGTCACGGTGTTGCTCACGCATATTGAGAATATGAATCTGCGTAATTTCCCCATAGAGAAGTGCCAGATTCAAAACTTCACCAGGAGCCTTGGAATGCACATGCACTTTAATGGTTTCATCATCCGAAATTACAATAATGGAATCACCATTTACTGACAACGCTTTCCTAAAGGTTTCCTCATCAAAATCCGTTCTCACGTTACCACCTAACTGGCGATTAATGAAGAACTCCATATCATATAGAAATTCTATGTCCTCTGTAGAAAGCTGTGATTGTGCAGAAGACTGTACAGAAGACAGTTCACTTTCAGGTTTCTTTAACACCGGTACCGGTGTTGACACGACTGGTGCCTGAGGTTGTCCTTTTACAGGTTGAGACACACCGGAGCTTCCGCTCGTCAGATGCTGGTGAAACCCTTCATAAATATAGACCAGTCCTTGACCGCCAGAGTCTACGACACCGACTTGCTTCAAGACAGGCAATTGTTCCGGCGTATAGGCTAAGGCTTCCTTTGCTTTGGCCAACACCTCTGTCATGAGCTCTGTAACATCTGTAGTTCGGCGAGCATAATAGACAGCATGTCTTGCAGCCTCTTTAGCCACTGTAAGAATAGTTCCTTCTACAGGCTTTACAACTGCTTTATAGGCTGCGTCCACTCCACTTTGCAGTGCAGCAGCAAATTGCTGTGCGTTTAGCTCATCATGTTGCGCTGCTGATCTGCTAAATCCTCTGAACAATTGAGATAAAATAACACCGGAGTTCCCCCGTGCGCCCATTAACAAGCCCTTAGAGAGTACACCTGCACATTGACCGACAGACGTTGTATTATTTTTCTTCAATTCATTCGAACCTGCGGTCATCGTCAAATTCATGTTAGTTCCGGTATCTCCGTCTGGAACCGGAAAAACATTTAGGGAATTGACGTGTTCTGCATGCTGTTGCAGCTTATCCGCTCCAGCCAATACCATAGCGGTAAAATCTGTTCCGTTTATAGAACGCTTACTCAATTGAGAATTCCCCTTCCTAACTTCATGCCTAATCATTCTATGATTAACAGGACATAATGCACTAATTTACATTGTACTATAAGTATTAAAAGAAATAAATGTTTTTGAATCGGTTGACGTAGCAAAATTTGCTGTGATATTATAGATAAGTATTGTTTTATGCAGGTGTTAGGAATAAGGAGGTGTAATCTATGTCCCGCAAATGTGCAGTAACAGGCAAGAAACCGAGCAGCGGTAACAACGTGTCTCACGCCAATAACCGCAACCGTCGTACTTGGGGAGTTAACGTTCAGAAGGTCCGTATCCTCGTGAACGGTAAACCAAAACGCGTGTACGTCAGCACCCGTGCTTTGAAAGCCGGTAAAGTTGAACGCGTTTAGTCTTTTGCAATTTTAAAGACCGAGCGATCACTCATATGAAGCAAAAAGCACCCTTTACATTTGTAAGGTGCTTTTTTTCATGTTTTCTTTTCTGTTCCAAGCCCAAGATCAACTCTTCTGAAATGTGTTCAAAATCGCTTTAACAAAACCTCCCAAAAACCTTGGCAGCTTAAACGTGTAAAATTTCATGGTTTACCCTCCCATCAATTCATGCCGTACGCAGGAGACTTTCTTCTTGTTCTAACGGTAACGTACTGCAGTCCTCCCTGCCAAAACAAAAAAGGCTACATGAGATTTCTGCTCATGTAACCATATTTATGCGTCAAGGACTTGGCCTATACCTTTAGTCGTAATAGCCTATTTTTTTAACGAAGTGCCGCTTCCGCTGCTTCTCTAATTTCAAGGATCGCTGCAGCACGGTCACTCCGGCCAAAAACTGCATTTCCAGCAACCAAAACATCTGCCCCTGCACTAACAACCAATGGCGCTGTGGCTTCCGAAACACCACCATCGACTTCAATAAGTAAATCGGGATTAACTTCATTCGCCCATTCTCTAATTTGAGTAATTTTACGTAAAGTGTTAGGAATGAACGCTTGACCTCCAAAGCCAGGATTAACGGTCATCACGAGAACCATATCCACATCCTCAAGCACCTCAAGCACCGCTGATGCCGGAGTGCCCGGATTAATAGCTACTCCTGCCTTAAGACCCAATTCCTTGATCTGATGCACCACACGGTGTAAATGAACGCAAGCCTCAGCGTGGACAGTAATCACACTAGCGCCTGCGGCGGCAAAATCAGAAATATAACGTTCTGGAGACTCAATCATTAAGTGAACGTCAAGTGGAAGCTTGGTATGTAACGAGACTGCTTTTACGATTGGTGGACCAAGCGTTATATTCGGCACAAAATGCCCGTCCATTACATCCACATGGATCCAATCCCCGCCACTGACCTCAGCTTCTGCAACCTCTGAACCTAAACTTGCGAAATCGGCAGACAATATAGATGGTGCTATTCGTATCATGACTTAGTACCTCCGCTTTTTATCTTTCATTTCATTAAAAAATAATTTGTAATGTTCATACCGGCTATCAGCGATATTTCCAGCTTTCCATGCCTCAATAACTCGACAGCCTGGTTCATGCTGATGACTACAACCACGGAATTTACAATCCCCAGCATAGTTTGCAAATTCACGGAAACAAGTAGAAAGCTCTTCAACCCCAAGCTCAAGAAAATCAAGCTGACTAAAACCAGGGGTATCCGCTACAAAGCCGCCCCCGCCAATATCCATCAATTCTACATGGCGGGTAGTATGACGACCACGGCCCAGACGTAAGCTGATCTCACCTGTCTCCAGTTTAAGTCCTGGTACAATACGATTCAATAAGGTCGACTTTCCTACCCCAGATTGTCCGGCAAATACACTAATACCATCAGTAAGCCGCTCTCTTAGTTCATCACTGCCAGCTCCTGTGATTGAGCTTGTAACCATCACTTCATAACCAATATCTTCATAGAGCTCTTTAACATACTTAGTGGCTTCACCATTATCATTAGCCAAATCCTGTTTGGTCAGAACTATTAAGGGTTCCAGTCCCGAGTGCTCAATATGAACTAGGAACTTGTCCAATAGATTCAGGTTCATATCAGGTTCCCGCACAGAAAATAATAGAACGGCAAGGCTTACATTCGCTACAGGTGGACGAATTAATTCAGATTCTCTAGGGAGAAGCTCATCCACCATCCCTTCACCATGCTCAGTCAGCATATAGATCACGCGGTCACCTACAAGAGGAGCGATCCCCTTTTTCTTAAGTATGCCTCGGCCTCTGCATTGAACTGAGTCTTCCTCTGTTGCAATTAATCCTTCGCGAAGCGGTTTTACGTAATAATATCCGCTTAACGCCTTTACTATTATTCCTTCAGGCATACATAGTGAGCCTTCCTCTCCTGATTTTGCGAAAATGACCCAAGTTTGAAAATCCCCGGGTCACTTCGCTGCCACAACTATTCAAGCACTTCTGCCCTGATTAGTTATCGCTTTTATCTTTAGATTTGTCTTTCTTTTTATTATTATGCTTGTCATCATTTTTATTACTGTTCTTGTTGTTATCACTATTGGTCGATTCATTATTCACCGAATTGTTAGTAAGGAATCCCGTCTGATTGACTGATCCAGTATTAGTAGAACCTTCGTTGTCTGAACTTGGAGGCAGGATCTCAGGCTCAACGGTCGGTTCAGCAGTAGGTGTAGGATCTATCGGTGTCTGAGTCGGCTGCGGAGTGGGAACCGTCGGTGGTTCAGGTTCTTGTACCGTGCCATTCTTCGCATCAATATATGGGATCACATAAGTGTCTAAAAGCACACCATCTCGGGTAACAATAACAGAACCATCTTTATTCGGAGCAAGCACTAGATTAACGGACAGCACTTGGCTCTTTCCAATGGTACGCGTTCCCCAATCTTGTTTTTCACCATTGTTGCGCGCATCAACGAATTCAATTCGAATCTTGCTCTTCTTTCCATCCTGTGCAGGAGCTACTGGTACATTAAAGGTATAATTCAGGGCTTCAGGTGGATAACCTGTACTTAAGTAAATCGTAATCGCTGTTCCAGGTGGAACAGAGGTACCTTTCTCATAAGCCCAAGTTTTCGTTACCTTACCTTCATCAACTGTGAAGCTGGATTCTTCCTTTACATCTCCGAGGACCAGTTTGGATTCTTCCAAAAGTGCCTTAGCTTCACTCTCTGTCTTACCGATGAGGTCTGGCATCGTGACACTTTCTTCTCCTTTGCTAACGTAGAGGGTGATTGAAACCGTCTCTGGATCAAACTCGCTGTCAAAGGCTGGGTCAGATTTTACAACCTTACCCACCGCCGTATTTTCATCGAAGAGAGGTTCATTCTTAATTTGATTCTGGGGTACACCCTTTGCCATTAGCGCTTTAACCGCTTCGTCGAAAGTGTAATTGGTTACATCTGGCATCTTAGTTAATGGTTTCGCCGTATTCACAGTTAGTATTAGGGAGGCTCCCTTTTTCACTTTGGCGTCCTTTTCCCTACTTTGCTTCATGACCACATTCTCTTCGAAATTCGGACTGTAGTCATACAGTATAGGATCAGCAACCTCAAGCCCCAAATCCTCAAGTTCAGTCTTCGCTTGTTCCAGCTGTTTACCGACCACATAAGGAACCGATACCTCAGGAACAACTAATTGGGATTTAACGTACCACACGAGACTGGCCATAGCCAGTAGTAACACTAAAGTTAAACCAATCCATAATGCAGGTTTAGTCCATTGTTTTTTACCTTTTTTCACAGGTACCGGATCGTCATCATCATCTTCATCATTATCCATCCGATCGTGGCGATGATTACGATTTCCATTGCTTCTTTGGATCGGTTTAATCGCTGGTATTACCCGCGTTCGATCCTCGTCTTCCTCATCGTTAAAAAGAACTTTTGCTTCACTACGGCGCTCAGGCAACAAGCAGGTTTCTAAATCCTGCAGCATTTGCTTTGCAGACTGATAACGCTCTTCCGGATTTTTACGCATCGATCTTAGAATTACATTCTCAACGCTTTGCGGAATAAGTGGGTTTATGAGCCTTGGCTCTTCAAACTCTTCTTGCAGATGCTTTAGAGCTACGCTAATCGGACTCTCCCCTAAGAATGGAAGACTTCCGGTAAGCATTTGATAGAGTACAATCCCTAATGAATACAGGTCGGATTTCTCGCCTGTTGAGACACCTTTAGCATGCTCTGGTGAGAAATAATGAACGGAACCTACTACAGAGCCTGTCTGAGTAATGGTAGTAGATGTTACCGCACGAGCAATACCGAAATCCGTTACCTTCACCCGGCCATTGCGCCCGATCAATATATTATGTGGTTTAATATCCCGATGAATAATTTGATTCTGATGAGCGTGATCAAGTGCATCACAGATTTGTGAAGCGATCCTTACGGACTCGTCAACCTGTAATGGCGCTCGTTCTTTTATAATTTCATTAAGATTCTTGCCCTCAATATATTCCATGACAATATAATGAATTTCGTCTTCTTGTCCTACATCGTAAATACTAACCACATTCGGATGAGACAAAGATGCAGCTGATTGCGCCTCACGCCTAAAACGGCGGATAAATTCCTCGTCATGAACAAATTGATTACGCAATACTTTAATGGCGACGTTTCGGTTTAAAAGAATGTCATGTGCTCTATAGACGAGCGCCATTCCACCTCCGCCGATCCGTTCGATGACTTGGTAACGGCCGCCCAGTTCGTGACCGATCATCAATCCCACTCCTTTGTTTCGGGCACAGCGGCCTCTCCATGATGTTCTAACAAAGCGACGCTAATATTATCGCCGCCGCCAGCAAGCAGTGCCAACTGAAGTAAGCGGTCCGCTCTTTCCTCTAACGGTATCTCATGTATTCCCGCTACCTTGCCCAAATGCTCATTGTTAACAAAATTACTTAAACCATCACTGCAGAGAAGCAAAAGTTCCCCAGGTAGCAGGGTAACAGGTGCTAAATCAACCACCACCTCAGCATCTGTTCCAAGTGCTCTCGTCAGCACATTCCGTCTCGGATGATTATCTAATTCCTCCACACTGATCTGACCGTTCTTGAACAGCTCATTGACTAGCGTGTGATCTTCGGTTAATTGAACTGCTGCACTGTCCTTTATTAAATAGGCTCTGCTGTCTCCGATATGGCCAATATATCCGTTTGAACCATTCATCAGGGCAGCAACGACAGTAGTACCCATATTGTGGTACTTATCGTCGCGGGAAGCCTCCTTGAAGACAGTGCTGTTAGCTTCCAAAATAGCAGCTGATAACGCATCACGCAGTGCTTCGTCCTGAAGCTCAGGCAAGAGCCCGTCTAGGGTATTCCTCATCGTCTCCAAAGCAAGCCTGCTCGCGGTTTCACCAGCCTGATGTCCACCCATCCCATCGGCAATTATGCCGAGTGTATAACCGTGGCGCGTCGCGCCGATCCAGACCGAATCCTCATTGACAGAGCGCACTCGGCCAATATCGCTGGCATGAACTGTTCTGATCAAATATCCTCACCCCAACTCCATATGTTTGGCACGCAGCTGTCCGCATGCGGCCGCGATATCATGGCCTTGCTCACGGCGAATGGTAACATTCACGCCGTTGTCAGCCAAAATACGTTGAAACTCAAAGATATCATTGCGTGAAGTTCGTACATATTTCCGCTCTGGCACGTGGTTTACTGGAATCAAATTGACGTGGCACAGCATGTTCTTAAGCACACCTGCTAATTCCTCAGCATGCTCCGGCTGATCATTCACCCCGCCGATCAATGCATACTCAAAGCTGACCCGGCGCCCCGTCTTTGCTTGATAATAACGTAAAGATTCAATCACATCATCAAACGGAAAGCGGCGGTTAACTGGCATTAGCTTCGAACGCAGTTTGTCGTTAGGTGCATGAATCGAAATCGCCAAATTTATTTGTGTATCTTCTTCTGCAAATTTATAAATGCTCGGCACAATCCCGCTAGTGGAGACAGTAATATGCCGTTGTCCAATATTTAGACCTTTCTCATGAATCATAAGACGCAAGAATCTCATTGTTGCATCATAGTTCTCAAACGGCTCACCAGTACCCATGATAACAATACTGCTGACACGTTCACCCCGCTCATCCAAGATCTGTTGAGAGCGTACAACCTGAGCTACAATTTCACCCGCCGTCAAATCACGTTTCAATCCACCAAGCGTAGAGGCGCAGAAGGTACAGCCGATTCGGCAGCCTACTTGAGTTGTTACACAAACGCTATTTCCATAATTATGTTTCATGATAACTGTCTCGATCGCATGATCATCATGCAATCCAAACAGGAATTTTACTGTTCCATCTTTCGATTCCATTTTAGTAATCTCAGTGAGTGCTGCAATAGAGAATTGCTCGTTCAGCTTCTGACGAAGTCCTTTAGACAAATTGCTCATGGATTCGAAGTCACTTACACGTTTTACATACAACCAATCAAAAATCTGTCCACCACGAAAAGCAGGCTCACCGTTATCTTTCGCCCACTGCTGTAACTCTTCTAAAGAAAAATCATATATTAAAGGTTTCATTATATTAGCACCTGTTCTTTCATAAGGATATGCGTATTATTTCTCATTCTTCCTATTTTAACACAAATTTCAGAGACGGTAAAAGAAATAGCCCGCCGTACGTTAGCCCGGCGGGCGGAAGATACAACGATTGTCAGTAAATTTGCTATATTACAACACTCTTTGAAGTTTGGAGATATAGAACCCATCACTGCCATAATGATGTGGCAATAACTGAATCCCCTCACCTACAGCCAGCGCAGTACCTTCCAATCTCCCCCACAGCGGGGAAGCAAATGTTATAGAAGTGAAATCAGGATTTTGCTCCAAAAAAGCAGCTACAACCTCACTATTTTCCGTTTGTTCAGTCGTACAGGTACTATAAACCAGAACACCACCCGGTTTCAACAGTTTAGAAACCGACTGCAGCAGCTGACCCTGCAATGATGCTACACTTACAACATCCTCAGGCTGCTTACGCCATTTGAGATCTGGCTTACGGCGGATTACACCAAGCCCAGAGCAAGGCGCGTCCAAAAGAATTCTATCGAAGGAATGATGCTCTAAGGTATGCTCAAGCTCCAGTGCATCTGCACTGCCTGTTACTACGCTTTCGAGACCTAACCGTGCAGCTTGATCCGAGATAAGCTTAGCTTTATGTGGATGCAGATCGTTAGCAAAAATAGATCCTTCATCTTTCATCAGCTCGCCCATATGGGCCGTTTTGCCCCCAGGCGCGGCGCAGCAATCAAGCACTCTCATTCCAGGCTCAGGTGCAACAGCTTCAGCTACAAGCATGGAGCTTTCATCCTGAACAGATAGATATCCATCCCGGTACCAGGATGAAAGAGCCAGATTACCACCGCCTTTTACAACAATACCATAAGGACTTACTTCAGAAGCAGAAGCTTGCAGACCTTGTTCAATCATCTGACTCAACAGGGCTTCACGGCTGATCATCGTAGTATTTACGCGTACACTGACAGCGGGTGGCTCATTGTTAGCAGAGCAAATTGCTTCCGTAGTGTCAACACCATACTCCGTAATCCAGCGCTTCACTAACCATACAGGATGTGAGTACTGAATAGATATCCGCTTCGCAGGACTCAATCCATCAGGTATTACCGGTAAATCTCCAGCGCGCAGCACACTACGAAGCACGCCATTAACCATACCCGAAATTCCTTGATGGCCCTTTTTCTTAGCTATATTAACAGCCTCGTTTACAGCTGCATGAGATGGTATGCGATCCAGGTACATAATTTGATATAAGCTTAGACGTAGTAAATTACGCACCCAGGGCTGCAATTTAGCAATCCCTTTGCTAACAAATTCCTCGAGCACATAATCAAGTGTATTCATCCGAGAGATGGTACCATAGACGAGCTCTGTAACTAGTCCAACATCTTCTCTGCTAAGTGCAGATTTCTGTAGACTGCTGTTCAGCAATAAGTTGCTGTAAGCCCCTTGTTGTTCGACTTTAACCAGGATATCGAGAGCGATATCGCGGGCAGAAGCTGTAGCAGCTTTACCTTTATTTCCGCTACCGCCCTTTTTACCACTCACTGCTTTATGATCGTTACTATTTTTATTGCCAGAGTTATGACTTACTCCAGATCGGCCCGCACCGTTACCGCCCGCGCTCAACCTAGCACCGTCCCTGGTTTCATGACACCGCCACGGCTAAAATCCGCAGCACTCATCGCTTTTTTACCAGCAGGTTGAACGGTAGTTAGCAGCAGACTTCCGTCCCCAGTCCTAACCTCGACACCATGTTCAGTGACCGAAAGTACCGTTCCTGGCGCACTATCAGTTGATTTCTGCTCAGCAGGAATTTTTGAAGCCCATACTTTGAAGGTCTCTCCATTCCAAAGCGTAAACGCACCGGAAAAAGGTACTAATCCACGAATTCGATTATAGTTATCACGTGAGCCAGCGTTCCAATCCAAACGCTCATCCTCACGATTTAGGTTAGGAGCAAAGGTCGCTTGACTGTCGTCTTGCGGAGCCGCTTGAACAAGGCCGTTTACTAATCGCGGCATTTCAGACTTCAAAAGATCACGTCCAGCAAGGCTAAGCTTTTCGAACATCGTGCCGGAAGTATCCTCATCCTCGATAGCCACCTCGACGCGCGAGATCATATCTCCAGTGTCAAGTCCTTCAGCCATATACATCAAAGTAACGCCGGTAACCTTCTCACCGTTAATGATACTACGTTGAATCGGTGCGCCACCCCGGTATTTAGGAAGTAGTGAACCATGAACATTCACACAACCATTACGAGGCAAATCCAATACAGCTTTAGGCAAAATTTGACCATAAGCAGCTGTAACAATCAGGTCAGGCTCATATGCAGCTAGCTCTGCGACAGCCTCAGGTTTGCGCATCCGTTCAGGCTGGAGCACAGGTAAACCGAGAGATAATGCGGCTTCTTTAACTGGTGAAGGAGCCAAGATCTTTTTACGTCCTTGCGGTCGATCTGGTTGGGTGACGACTGCTACAACTTCATAGCCTTCATCCATCAGCATTTGCAAGCTTGGTACCGCAAAGGCTGGGGTTCCCATGAATACAATCTTCATATCCTCACTCCTCAGTCTCATTGCGTTCAGCTGTCATCTCGTATACTTTTTCAGCGATATCGGTAAACAGTACTCCGTTCAGATGGTCAATCTCATGTTGAAAAGCCCGAGCAAGTAAACCACTGCCGGTAATGGTAATTTCTTTTCCCTCACGGTTAAGACCACGTACGGTTACTGTCTCTGCACGTCGTACATCACCATTCAATCCGGGAATACTAAGACATCCTTCAGGTCCTAGCTGCTCCCCTTCTGTACCGATGATTTCCGGATTAATCATTTTGATCAGCCCGTGCTCTTCATCTGCATCCACCACAATTAGGCGCTTCAAAATACCAACTTGTGGAGCTGCCAGACCTACACCTTCAGCGTCATACATCGTATCAGCCATATCATCTAACAATTTTTTAACATTAGGTGTAACTACAGTTACTTCTTTTGCTATTTTGTGCAACACTTCATCCGGTTCCTTAACGATCATACGTATCGCCATTAAAAACACCTTCCCGTTCTGTACATCTCTATATTTAGAGTTTATTGATCTAGCTCTTTTTTTACATTGTAACATGATAACGATTTACATCAACATTTGCGGATCAACATCAATGCTGATCTGGAGCCCTGTATCCCGTACAGAATCCTCCAACTCCTCAGCCACTTGTCGAACAAGCCCTATCACATCGATGGCGCCGCGCCATTTTATCATACATTGGAATCTATATCTACCCTTTAAGCGAGGGATTGGGGAAGCTACGGGACCTAACAGATCTAGTACATCCGTGGTTAGCTTATCTAGACTCCCATACCATCTTAGATTTCTGGCCTTCCCCTGCAGATTCATAGCGTAATTCTCTGCCATCCGGAGTAGCAGCGGTAGCTGCTCATGGGATAATGTAACGAGTATCAGTCTGCAATAAGGCGGATAATGTAGCCCTCTGCGATGCTTCAGCTCTTCCCTTACAAAGGAGAGATAGTCATGCCCGCTAGCATGAATAATAGAATAATGCTCAGGTGTATAGGACTGAACTACAACCTCACCCGGAAGTTGATGCCGACCTGCTCTTCCAGCAACTTGTGTAAGCAATTGGAAGGTCTTCTCCGCTGCACGAAAATCGGGCAAGTTCAACGCTGAATCTGCTGTAATTACGCCAACAAGAGTTACGTCAGGAAAATCCAAACCTTTTGCTACCATCTGAGTGCCTAGCAGAACATCCGCTTTCTTGTCTCTGAATTGATTTAGCAGCTTCTCATGCGAACCTTTTTCTGTCGTTGTATCCACGTCCATACGAATCACCCGTATCCCAGGAAACAACTTACCAAGCTCTTCTTCCACCCGCTGCGTCCCCGTTCCGAAGAAACGGATATGCTCACTTCCACACTCTGGACAAAGCTTAGGTGCTGGTTCAGCATGACCACAATAATGGCAACGCAAATTGTCACTACGACTATGGTACGTTAATGAAATATCACACTCGGGGCAGCCTGCTACATATCCGCAACTCCGGCACATAACAAACGTCGAGAAACCTCTACGGTTAAGCAATAACACGGTCTGTTCTCCACGTTCCAGTCTTTCAGCCAATGCAGAATGAAGCTTTCGACTGAACATCGAGCGATTACCTTCTTTAAGCTCTTCCCGCATATCCACGACATTTACCTTCGGTAGTTCGTTACCAAGCGCGCGGGTAGGCATCTCTAGAAGGACTGGCGAAAAATGAATATCACTCTGCGCTCTAGCAGCATGATAGCTTTCTAACGAAGGCGTGGCAGAGCCTAAAATCACGGCTGCCCCACACTGTTCGGCTCTGCGAATCGCTGCATCACGGGCATGATATTTCGGATTTTCCTCCTGCTTATATGAGGTCTCATGCTCTTCATCCATAATAATCAAACCTAGGTTAGAGAACGGTGCAAACACCGCTGAACGGGCGCCAACGGCAACCATAGCCTTGCCTTCACGGATTTTACGCCACTCATCGTAACGTTCGCCAACAGATAATCGGCTATGCATTACCGCGACACCACTTCCGAAGCGCCCTTTAAAGCGCTCCACCATCTGCGGCGTTAATGCGATTTCTGGGACAAGCACTACGGCCTGTCTACCCTGATCCAAACAACGTTTGATACATTGTAAATAGATTTCTGTCTTACCGCTCCCCGTAACGCCATGTAACAGAAAAACTTCATGGAGCTGTTCTTCTAGCGTTCGTGAAATACGTGTGTATACAATCTCTTGTTCTGCTGTAAGTGGCAGAGGCGTAGTAGGCTTAAAATCACGTCCTTGATAAGGGTCGCGATAGACTTCGATTTCACTGATTTCGATAAAGCCTTTTTCCTCTAAACCCTTCACGGTACTAGCCGTCACTTGAAGTGCAGACAAGACTTCCTTAAGCGCCATTGGGAGTGTAGCTTCCCTTTCAATCAGAAAGCTAAGTACTTCCTTCTGTCGCGCGGACTTTTTGGGGAATTTATTCAACGCCTCACGAGCAGCCGTGATCCCTATCGCAAGATCTACTGCTTTCAGCTTCTTCTTGCCCATTTTATCTTTAATCGATTGGCTCTCTACAAGAACTCCACGTCTTAGCATGAACTTCACCGTCTCCGCAGCCTCCGGAAATGCACGGGTGAGCTGCTTCATGGAAACTTCGCCATTACGTCCAATAAACTCAGTAATTAGTCGTTCCTCATTCCCTGTATCTGCAAACATAGGGAATAATGCATCATCAGAAAATGCTGCTTCTTCTTCCACATCTCCTAGCGATATCAGTCGTTCTGCCTTCCCTTTTAGAGCAGTGGGTAGCATCGCTTGCAGGGCTGAAATTCGTCTGCATGCATATCTTTTACTCATCCAGTCCGCTAGCTCAACTAATTCAGGAGATAAAGGCGGAAGCAAATCCAGCACTTCTTGAATAGCCTTAAGACCAGGATTCACTACTGTTTCACCTGACTCCAGAGAAACGACAAATCCTTGCACCGTACGGTGTCCAAATGGGACCGCTACTCGGCTGCCCACTTCAATCCATAACTTTAATGATTCTGGAATATTATAATCAAATGGCCGGTCAGTGCTGCGTACAGGCACATCCACAATGACCTTGGCAATATCCATTATAATGAAGCTCCAGTAATTCGCTCTGCCACGAGTGTCAGCAAACGGCGAGCGACCTCATCCTTAGACAATTGTGGCAATTCGAGCACCAATCCATCTATATCATAAATCGATACAATATTCGTATCCGATCCGAATCCGGCTCCTGCAGCCGCTACATTGTTCGCAACAATGAGATCGCAGTTTTTGCGAACCAGCTTGTCCTTTGCATAAAATTCTGTATTCCCTGTCTCCGCAGCAAAGCCGATCAAGAACTGCTTATCTTTGTTCTTACCTAGCGTCTCCAGGATATCCGTTGTTTTTATAAGCTCAAGAGTCAGCGTATCCCCACTTTTTTTAATTTTCGAAGGCTCACTTTGCTTAGGTCGGTAATCCGATACAGCAGCCGCCTTGATCATGATATCACAGCTGTTCCACAGCGCAGTAACCGCATCATACATCTCTTGTGCGGATTGAACACGAATGACATTCATATCCGGGTCCTGCGGAGGCGCTTCATCTGTTCTCGCAGCAATCAAGGTAACCTCAGCACCCATAGCACGTGCAGCACGCGCCAATGCAAAACCCATCTTACCGGAGGAATCATTGGAGATATAGCGTACCGGATCAATCCGTTCTACTGTTCCACCAGCTGTGATGACGATCTTTTTACCCTTGAGTGGACTAGACTTCACACTTTCTTGCAACGCAAAAAAATCCTCAACATAACTTACAATAGTCTCCGGTTCCTCTAAACGTCCTTTACCCACGTAACCACATGCCAGCAGACCTTCTCCAGGCTCAATAAACTGAATACCTCGTTTAGCGAGGGTATCCAAATTGCTAAGTACAGCGGGATGTTGATACATATGAACATTCATAGCCGGCGCCACCATTATAGGTGCAGTAGTAGCGAGTAACGTTGTGGATAACATATCATCTGCAATTCCGTGCGCCATTTTAGCAATAATATTAGCAGTTGCTGGTGCTACTATCACAAGGTCCGCCGAATCAGCCAAATCAATATGTGAAATGGAGGATGGGTCCCGTTCCTGGAATGTATCGCTATATACTCGTTGCTTAGACAGTGACTGTAGAGTTAATTCTGTAATGAACTGCTTTGCCGAAGCTGTCATTATGACATGAACCTCAGCTCCTTTTTGGACAAGCTTACTGGTTAGGGCTGCTGCTTTGTAAGCGGCAATTCCCCCTGTAATCCCAAGTAAAATAGTCTTCCCCTTCAAGCTCTTCAACATGATCTCCCCCCTGTTCCCTACTTTTACAACGAATGATCTATTTCTTAAACTTCTTATATTTTGAGAAAAAAATAACAACCTTCCGGTTGTCAGAAACAGCCCGGTCTAGGGCTATCAGCATTCATTAAAGACCCATTATTGCTCCATAACCCAAGAAGAAACGGCATCGCCTAATAACAATAGGCGGTATCCGTTTCTACAAAAGGTCATATCTAAATAGGGTAGAGACTACTCTTCACCGCGGGTAAGCGTAATGCGATCTTCGTAAATTTCTTCAAGAGCAACACCGACGAATTTATGCGATCTAGGGTTCTTCACATCTGTCTTGCCACCCTCACGCAATTGTCTAGCACGACGTGCTGCGGCTACAACGAGCGAATACTTACTGTCAACCTTGGTCATCATTTCATCAATTGATGGATATAGCACAGGGACACCTCTTCATAGTTTACTGGTAATACCTTAAGCCTTGCAGCATTCATTATCTAACTTTACAATGTTCGGCGATAATAATGCTTTCTATTCTCTTACAGGCCAGATCAATCTCATCATTCACAACAGCATAATCATAATGCTGCATTAGATTAATCTCATCCTCCGCTACAGTCATGCGGTGATCGATCACATCTGGATGTTCCGTACCCCGTCCGCGTATGCGGTCCTTCAACTCGTCCATAGAAGGTGGAAGAAGGAATACAAAAATACCTTCAGGAAATTTTTCTTTAACTTTGAGAGCTCCCTGAACCTCAATTTCGAGAATAATATCTTTGCCGCTATTGAGAGTTCTCTCTACAAAATCACGTGGAGTACCGTAAAAATTACCTACGTACTCCGCATATTCAAGCAGTTGATCGGCTTCTATCATAGCCGAAAACTCCTCTTTGCTTTTGAAAAAATAGTTCACGCCGTCTTCCTCACCCGCACGCGGACTGCGAGTAGTAGCAGAAACTGAGTAGATAAGTTCGGGCATCTTCGGTCGTAGCGCAGTGCATACAGTACCTTTACCTACGCCGGAAGGTCCGGATAATATGATGAGCAATCCTTTTGACATAATACACTCCATTTAGTTGTTATTCGTCGTTGTCGTCATCTTTACTGGATAAGCGATGCGCTACAGTCTCCGGCTGTACAGCCGACAGAATGACATGATCGCTATCTGTAATGATTACGGCACGAGTCCGTCGGCCATAGGTGGCGTCGATCAACATATGTCGATCTCGAGCCTCCTGGATAATACGTTTGATCGGTGCAGATTCCGGACTGACGATGGAAATAATGCGATTGGCGGACACAATATTCCCAAAGCCAATGTTGATAAGTTTGATTGCCATGTTCCGGTAGTTCCCCCCATAAAGTTCTATGCTATTGCCTGTTCCCGGTTACTCTATGTTTGCCGCTTGTTCGCGAATCTTCTCCAGCTCCGCTTTCATGTCTAGCACAAGACCCACGAGTGTTAAATGATTACATTTCGATCCGATTGTATTCGTCTCCCGGTTCATCTCCTGAATGAGAAAATCCAGCTTGCGTCCTACCGGTCCTTTCCCCTTCAGGAGGGTTCTGCATTGTTCGAAATGACTATACAACCGGGTCAACTCTTCATCAATATTACAGCGATCTGCAAAAATAGCGATTTCCATCCCGAATTTATGCTCATCAAAAGCGAACGTCCCATCATTTAGCTCATTTAATCGATGACGAAGCTTGTCACGATATTCAATGATTACAGCAGGTGCAAGTTCGACCATTTCAGCATGCATGGATTCGAGATGATTGAGACGCTGTTCAATATCAGCGGCTAGAAAACTGCCTTCACGGGCGCGCATCTCTAGCAAAGACTGCAAACTCTGCTCAAGTCCCGTCTCCAACATTTCAGAGTAGTCTTCTAAGGCCGCGGACACGGCACCCGCAGCCTCATCTTTGCTTTCCATAATACCGGGTATAGAAAGTATATCACGTAGAGTCAACTCACCGGACAAACCATACTCGTTCTTAAGCTGCTCTGCTGCCTTAAGATAAGTCATGACAGCAGAGCGATTCAGAACCGGTCCGGAAGACGACTCATCGTGCTCTCTATTGATGGTAACATCTATCCTTCCCCGTTTGACGTGCTGCTGAACCTTTCTTCTCAGCACATCCTCATAACCCGTCCAATCCCGGGGCATCCGCAGTACAACTTCGCAGTACCGGTGATTCACCGATTTCACTTCGAACATAATCTTGTAGCCGCCGAATTGCAGGGACGATTGACCGTATCCGGTCATGCTAAATGACAACGGAATCACATCCATTACACTATTGTAATTGATTATTACTAGCGAAACAAGGGGGACAATTTACGTCCTGATTTCTCCCATACATACTCGATCAACTGTGCACTCATATCATAGAACATAAACGGTGTCATCAAATAGATCCCATTGAAATGGGCCGTAGCAACATCTAACAACTCTTTAGCGATGGCGACCCCTTCAGCTCTTCCTGCTTCCCCTTCAAGTCCCTTCATGCGATTCCGGACTTCATCCGTAAGCTGGATTCCCGGAACCTCATTATGCAGGAACTCTGCATTACGCCCACTAGCCAGTGGCATCACACCAATAAACACGGGAATATCCAAATGTGCAGTTGCCTCAGCGATCTTTACGATAAGCTCCTGATCATAGACAGGCTGAGTCATAATATAATCTGCACCAGAGGCAATCTTCTTCTCCAGTCGCTGTACGGCCTTATCTAAATGTTTAACATTAGGGTTAAAGGCAGCACCGATAACAAAATTCGCTTTCTGCTTCAAAGGTTTACCTGAGAAGGAAATGCCATCATTCAACTGCTTAATCATACGAATAATCTCAAAAGAGGTTAAGTCGTAAACCGAACTTGAGCCGGGAAGATCTCCGAATTTCGCTGGATCCCCAGTCACCGCTAACACATGATCAATTCCTAGCGCATCAAAACCCATCAAATGTGATTGGGTACCAATCAGATTACGATCGCGGCAAGCAATATGAACTAGTGGACGGAGTCCAGTTTTAGCATGCACCAAATGGCCCAAAGCCATATTGCTCATCCGTGTAACAGCCAGTGAGTTATCGGCGAGTGTCAGCGCATCCGCGCCTGCTCTTCTCAACGCTTCTGCACCCTTCATGAACTTGCCGATATCCAAATCACGAGGTGGATCAAGCTCAACGATAACCGTATGACGTTCCTTTACTAGATCAACCAGGTTCGGCTCACGACCATCACTTCCCTCATCTTCGCCAAAATGCTCCTGCAAAGATACACGCTCTACAGTCGGAAGCGTCGGTTCTGGAAGTGGCTGAGGTACGTAATCTTTCAATGCGGAAGAAATTTCAGCAATATGCTGCGGGGTAGTACCACAGCAGCCCCCAATAATTCGGCAACCCATTTCTGCAAAAGTAACTGCCATTTGTCCGAAATATTCCGGTGAGGCACCATACCGATATTCTCCATCTACATAATCCGCAACGCCCGCATTCGGATAGACCGAGGTAGGCAGAATAAGATTGCCTTGTACCGCTTTTAGTGCTCTCTTAATCCCGTTTGGGCCAGTATTACAGTTAAATCCGATGATATCCGCTCCATCACCTTCTAAGATCCGGAAAGCCTCTGGTAACGTCAAGCCATCTAATGTACGTGCCGATTCATCCACAGCAAATTGGCAAATGACTGGGAGAGTACTATGTTTACGTACTGTTCTTAGCGCAAGATGCAGTTCCTCGACATCGTAAAAGGTTTCTAGCATAATACCGTCTACTTCTTCTTCTAATAACGCTGTAATCTGCTGTGCAAAATACTTCTTCAACTCTGTCGATGAGAGATTTGCACGCTTACCGGCGCGAATAGACCCCACAGCACCTAATACATAGCCTGTATCTCCAGCAGCTTTACGAGCGATTCTTACTCCGGCGCGATTAATTTCTTCAACCTTGGACTCCAAACCATATTTGGACAGCCTGTCAAAATTAGCTGAGAAGGTGTTGCTTTCTAGCAGCACTGCTCCTGCATCGATATAGCTGCGATGGACATCTTCGATAACCCCCGGAGAGGTCAAATTTAATTCTTCGTAGGAAATGCCGACAGGGAAACCCTTCTGATATAAATAGGTACCCATCGCTCCGTCTCCGACCAATACTTTGTTTCCCCATGCGGAACGTAAATCCGGCTTCACTGCAAGATCCTCCCCTGTCACATTAGGTTCTACGTTAGTTTCATACTAATGTAACATAAATCGCTATAGATGATAAGCTTTCACAAGAAAAGCAATCAGACCCCCAGCCCGGGTATGCATGATCAAGTATTAAAATCCTCATACTATCAAAAAACAATTAAAGGGGGCATTTAAGTGAAGAAAAAAACAAGAAAGTTTCTGATCCGAAAATACATGGTAATTCTACTTTTATGCAATCTCTGCTTATTATTTCTGTATATGGGGGATTGGTTGTTCGGGTATGGTCTGGGCAATATCAGTTATATTCTAAATTACTTGCTATATACAGCCTCTGAAAAAGCCGCTGCTTGTATTTTATTGCTATGCCTGATTATTCCCGATATCCTAGCCTGGAAGACGGGGCATCAACCAGAACGAGGAGGGGAACTGTGACTTCTTATCGCTGTAATAATAATTAGGAGCAATGGAATCAACACCATAAAGAAGGGAAAGACCGTGTATAACAGTTTTCCTCCCTCTTCAATATGTTCTGTGAAGCTCCGGGCGTTCAGCATCGAACTAAACAGGATAATAAGAGCTACCGGATAAACCATTCTTCGATAAGGCATCTTGAACAATTCTGATATCCCAATAAGTGCTGCCGCAAAAAAAACAGACAATTTGAAAAAAACACCGATTATCAGTACCATGACAACTAATATATCTAATCGTTGAACAAAATCGGATATAGAGATTTTACTGATCGTAGGCATTAGAGGGAGCGGTGATCTTTTAACAATATCTGAACCAAGCACGGATATATTTAAAACCATAGTCAGGCTCAAGAGAATACCTGATACAAATATGCCCGCAGCGATTACCCAAGGACCTTTTTTAACGTTATTCAGATAAGGCATAAGCATAGTAAAACAGATCATTTCACCAAAAGGGAACATGTAGTTTTGATGTAACACAGAGGAAAAAACTGGCTTAATTCCATTCTCAAAAACAGGGAGCAAACGGTTCAAATTAATGGAGCCCGAGAACATTAGCATGCTCGAACAAAATAATCCGATTAGTATTACAAGCACCGCAAACACCAACGAAGTTCGGGACAGCACTTCTACTCCTTTATGCAATACATAAGCACTAGCTAATACCATTAACATCGCTACAATGAATAACGGCGTCCTGTGCATAGTAGCCATAACCAGCATAGAGCTACCATCCCGTAAATCCCGACCGGCAACATTGAGAAACAAAATAATGTAGAGTATGGAAATTACCGTACCTATATATTTGCCTAACAGCTTTCGGATATATACCGTCAAAGGTATATCTGGAAATTTTCTATACAGATAAGCGTACCCCGCAAAAACGATCAGACCCAGCAAACTTCCCAGTAGTATGGAAATCCAGGCATCTCTATCAGACTCCATTCCCAGATTCACTACCAGCGCCGTTCCTAGTTCAAACAACACCGTCAAGGTGAAAAACTGCAGTAGTCCTATCTTTATATTACCCATGGCTACCCCTCCTTTTATTTCATCAATTCTTTTTAGACTGGAAGGAATCATTTCGCATATCGGTATGCCGAATAACCACATCCAAGTCAATTTTGATCTCGCAGGTTGCAAATATGTTTTCCCAATGATCCTTCGCTTGTTTCCAGCCACGTGGATTCTCTCGTTCTACTGTTTCACCGAAGCCAAGATAATCACTTTTGAGCTTTCGGGCTGCTGAAATAGCTGCTTGTATCTTCTCCTTAATATCCTTTTCTAAAAGTTCAGAAAGATTAGTTAAGACCTTAGGATCTGTCAAATTCAAGGCAGTGAGTGATTCTTTTAAACCTGCCTGCTCAGTGATATATATTGTGATTACCGGATGCTCCGCATCCTTCGCATCAGCATGAATATGTACCTGAGATAAATACACGATGAATGATACATATTTATCCTTACCAGTCGAAACCACTATAGGGATTTGTGTAATTTTATTTTTTAGAAGGGCGGTGCCCATAGCTTCATCACCTTGCAGCCAACCTATTAGCTTATCCTCTTTAAATGCAGCAAAATCTGTAACTGTAAGAATGGCTTCAGGTTCTATATTTTTCAAACTGTCGTTATTATCTTTATGGCCCAATTCGCCTATTACCATTACTCCATTGATGATAGGCCCACCACCTGGAATTTGAATACCACGAATTACATCGTCTACTTCCATCATGTAGTTATATCCATACTGTTTAGAGGTCGTCTGCAGCTTCTCCACCAGATCATTGGCGGGTATTTTGCCAAACGTTGTCATGGTCGTCATACTATCTACCGCTGGCTGTCCCTTTGATATAAAAATGTAACTGGTTAGCCTAGTTTCACTTTCTCTTTCTAGTACATCCATCATATCTTTGATGCCTTCGCGAGCAAACTTCTCCGAAATAACGATCACTCGGATATGTCCTAAGGACAAAAAACGCGCAGTCTGACGCGAAGCATTAGCCAACGCTTCAAACATTGTACGTCCACTACCTTTATATACAACGACTGGCGAAGCACCTCTGGCGTTCTCGCCAGAGATTTCGTCAGCAATTATAATCTGAAAAGATAATACATATTTCTCCTCATCTGTAGGACCTCTATCAATAGCCACTCCAGAAACGATTGCCCTTCTATTTAACTCCACACTGTCCCAGCAACCTGTAAGACTTAAAATTATCATTAAGCAAGGCAATAAGGATCCAATGAAAAAAAGGCGATTACTCTTCATCCTGCACTCCTTTTTTTGGCTGCTCTGCCTCAGTTGTTTTTTTTAGGATTTTAGGAGAAAAATTCTGTTCATGTCCTGTTGAGAGCTTCTTTCCTTCTGAAATGCCTTCGTGCTTAGTAGATTCTTTCTCCGTTCTTAAAGCCCATAAGGGCAGTCTTAAGAACGCATCTTTTTGACCATGTGAGGAAATGGGCACAATAGGGGACAGATAAGGGACACCGAATGAACGCAGACTATTCATATGTGCAAGCAAAACAATCAAGCCTAAAGTAATCCCAAAAAAACCAAACATACCGGCCAGCACTAAAAATCCGAAACGAATAATCCTTCCAGATATCGCCATGTTATAAGCAGGTATCGCAAAGCTCGCAATCCCCGTCAACGCTACTACAATAACCATCACTGGAGTAATAATTCCTGCCTCCACAACTGCCTGGCCAAGTATAAGAGCACCCACCACAGATACAGTTTGACCAACTGCCCGAGGCATTCTTACTCCCGCTTCTCTTATAATCTCAAAAGCCCCCTCCATTAGCACCGCCTCCACAAACGCGGGAAAAGGTACATTTTCACGTTGTGACAATAGATTGATCAGTAAGGTTGTGGGAATCATCTCATAATGGTAGGTGGTTAACGCTATATACACGGAAGGCCCTAGAATTAGCACAATAAAACTGATATATCGAATAAGACGCATAAGATTTGCAATATCGAATCTTTGTGCATAATCCGAGGCAGATTGAAAAAAAAGCGTAAATACTGCAGGCAAAATCAACACAAAAGGGGTGCCATCTATAATGATCACAACCCTGCCCTCTAATAAGTTGGTCGCTGCAACGTCAGGCCGTTCGCTATTATTAATGGTTGGAAAAGGTGTGAAGGTTTTATCCTGAATCAGCTCTTCAATATAGCCGGATTCCATGATGGCATCGACATTAATTTCACGTAGCCTTTTCCTCACCTCTTCTACCAGATTCTCATCAGCATTGTCTTTAATGAACATGAGGGCCACATGAGTGTGAGTTACCTTTCCGATTTTCAAATGTTCCAATCTTAGCTTAGGTGACTTAATTCTTCTCCGAATCAGAGAAATATTCGTGGCTACAGATTCAACAAAACTATCCTTTGGACCTCGTACAACTAGCTGTGTGGATGGCTCGCTGACGGAGCGAGCTTCGCCTCCCTCCGTCTCACATATAATCGCAGTGTCATATCCCTCAATAAGAATAACCGTGCTGCCAGAAAGGATCGCTAGCAGGACCTCGTTCCAATCCTCTTGCAGATGCACTTCACCTAATTCCAAAGCACGATTAAATATAAAATCCTTAAGATCATCTTTTGCCGAAATGTTTTCTTTGAGCATATCGTCTGTAATTCCTAGTAACGAACCGATAACGAATTCATTGACTGTTTCCGTGTTGACGAGTCCATTGAGATGAATCGTAGCTGATTGAACAGGTCTCTCACTTCCGATCTTTACCTGACGAATTTTGAGATCCGGACTATAACCCAGCTCACTATCTATTTGTTCGAGCGTTTGGTCTAAATCAACACTAAGCCTCGGGAATCGGGTGCTTTTATGAACTGAGGCTACCTGTTGTTCCTTCGCGGATTTGTTTCTTCTGTTTATCCCGTTTATGTTCAACAAGGTTCCCCCCTTTTTTTCAAGCTTGAGGGTATTATTCTCGATTATCCCTTCCATTATTCGGCTACTTAAAGCTGTAAGGATGTTGGATCACAAAAAAGGCAGCCCAAGAATAGTCTCTTGGGCTGCCTTTTATAGTATTAATCTAAATTTCTACTCTTCCTGTGAATACAACCTCAGCAGGACCTGTCATATACACATGGTTATCCTCTTCATTCCATTCAATGAACAGATCGCCACCCTTTAGACTAATCCAAGCTGCTCGGTCCGTCAGACCATTTAGCACAGAAGATACTAAAGTTGCGCAAGCTCCAGTCCCACATGCAAGTGTTGGTCCAGCTCCGCGTTCCCATACCCGCATATCTACTCTGCCTCGATCCAGAACCGTCGCGAACTCGACGTTTACCTTTCTCGGGAACAATGGATGTACCTCTAGCTTAGGTCCCCATGTCGCAAGATCGAAAGATACGGCATCTTCTACATAAATAACACAATGAGGATTACCCATAGATACTGCAGTGAACTTAAATTCGGTTCCATCCGATTCAATCCGCTCTGAGAGCACGGGTTCCGTATCAATAGCTACCGGAATTTGAAGACCGGACAATACAGGTTCACCCATATCAACCGTTACAGTTTCCACTACACCGTCTTTTACATTCAAGGTAACCTTTTGTTCTCCGGCACCAATCGTTTCAATAACAATCTGCTCGGAATTTACCAGGCCATGATCGTAGACATATTTGGATACACAGCGAATGGCATTTCCGCACTGCTCTGCTTCCGAGCCATCAGAATTCATAATCCGCATCATGTAATCGCCGCGTTCAGACGGAAGGATGTATACAAGTCCGTCCGCACCAATTCCGAAGAATCGATTGCATAACGTTACAGCAAGATCAGCTGCATTACTTGGTAGCTCTTGCTCGCCGAAAACTACGATGAAGTCATTGCCTAGGCCGTGCATTTTTGTGAATTCCATTGAAAGTCCACTCCTAAAGGTTATGTTAAGTTAGATACGAGCCGTTAACTGCAACAAGTATACCTTTAGGAATGGAGCAATACTATTAACTTTATGCCGAAATTTTTGTACTTTTTATCATCGAATTACTGCCGCTACGACCTCGATTTCGTTTACCGCCCCAAACACTGCCAGCCCCCATCAAGAAGGTCGGAATTCCCGCTGTTACAAAAACTAGACACCATTCACGGAAATTAAGCGGCACTGTTTTGAAGACGGGCTGGAGAAATGGAATATACATAACAGCCAGCATCAAAATCACGGATGACAATACAGCAAGAACTAGGTACTTATTCTGGAACGGATTTCGATGGAACACCGAACGAGAACTGCGGCAGTCGAAGACATGAATCAACTGAGCCATAACGAGTGTTGCAAAAGCTACAGATTGTGCTCGAATCAGCTGCGCTGGATTCTCTGGTGCTACACGTAAGGTTAGCCAAAATGCTCCTAACGTACATAAACCGATTAAAAATCCACGGCTTATGATCTTCCACCCTAAACGACGGGCAAAAATATTTTCCTTTGCACCACGCGGCTTATGCTCCATTAAGTCCTTCTCAGGCTGGTCAACACCAAGCGCCATCGCTGGCAGTCCGTCTGTCACCAAGTTGACCCATAAAATTTGAATAGGCACTAATGGCAGAGGCAGACCGAGCATCATGGCAAAGAACATAGTCAAGATTTCCCCTACATTTGATGCGAGCAGGTATCGAATGAATTTACGAATGTTCTCATAGATGTTTCTACCCTCTTCAATGGCAGCAACAATGGTTGAGAAGTTGTCATCCCCTAGCACTAATGAAGATGCTTCCTTGGTCACATCTGTTCCGGTGATCCCCATAGATATTCCTATATCTGCCGCCTTTATGGCTGGAGCATCATTGACTCCGTCTCCGGTCATAGCCACAACATGACCACGGCGCTGTAAAGACTTCACGATACGAAGCTTATGCTCTGGAGATACGCGGGCGAATACGTACACATTATCCGATACTTTATCCAGCTCATCATCATCCATCCGAGTCAGTTGAGCCCCTGTTAATACTGTGCCCCCACGTTGCAGAATTCCTAATTGGTGAGCAATGGCCTCAGCAGTCGTTCCATGGTCCCCAGTAATCATCACAGTCTTAATTCCTGCTCGGCGTGTGACGCTAATGGCATCGCGAACTTCACGCCGCGGTGGATCAATCATTCCAGCCAATCCGATAAAGACAAGTTGGCACTCCGCATCCTTTTCACTATCCACATTTTCACTTGGACGCATATCACGATAAGCCATACCTAGGACACGAAGTGCACCTGAAGCCATTTGCTCATTGGCATCAAGTACTTTCTGCCGCAATGTTGGCGTTAAAGGCACGACACCGCCCTCCCAGAGCATATACGAACAGCGATTAAGCAGCACATCAGGCGCGCCTTTCGTACATACCATCCGTCCTCCGGGATGACCAATAATAACTGACATTAACTTCCGCTCGGAATCAAAAGGAAATTCCTTCTCACGGGAGTATGTTACGGCAAGCGTCTGGGCGGTCAAACCCATCTTCCCTGAGAGCGCTACTAGAGCTCCTTCCGTTGGATCTCCTTTGAGTTCCCAGATCGATGAGCTGTCAGAAGATTTATCAACTACAATGTCCTTATCCTTCCCTTTACGCTTACCTCGCACTTCGGTCGGAAAGGTCTCAATAATCTCCGCATTACTGCACAAAGCACCCACCTGTAGCATCCGTCTTAAACTTTGATCATTTTTGAGATCAACCGGTTTACCTTTCTCCAGAACCTGTCCGTTCGGAGCATAACCTTCACCTGTTACTTCAAGGCCACGTCCGCCTGTCCATAATCGGGTCACCGTCATTTTATTCTGAGTCAATGTACCCGTCTTGTCCGAACAGATGACGGATGCGCAGCCCAAGGTTTCTACTGAAGGTAATTTACGAACGATAGCCTTTCGTTTGATCATCCTCTGCACACCCAGTGCAAGTGCGATGGTTACAATGGCCGGAAGCCCTTCCGGAATCGCAGCGACCGCCAAGCTTACTCCGGCCAAGAACATTGCTGTGGCAGGCTGTCCATGTAAAATACCGGCTGCTACAACTACAATTGTTAAACCTAGTGATACATAGATCAAAATTTTCCCTAACTGCTCGAGACGATGCTGAAGGGGAGTTTCCTGAGATTCTGTATTCTGGATCAGGTCAGCAATCTTACCCATCTCTGTGTCCATACCCGTACGAATTACGATAGCTTTACCAGTACCCCTGGTTACCATTGTGCCCATGAACCCAAGATTCTTCTGATCGCCGAGCGGAATCTCCTCCGCGCGGATCACATCCGAATGCTTCGAGACAGGCAGCGATTCCCCAGTTAGCGCGGATTCCTCCACATATAGAGAACTGCAATCCAGCCATCGTATATCCGCGGGTATTCGATCACCACTCTCCAGCAAGACAATATCACCTGGTACTAACATCTTTGCTGGAATGACCTCACTGTTCCCCCCACGCAGTACTTTGGCAGAAGGTGCGGAGAGCTGTTTTAAAGCTCTTAGCGAACGTTCTGCGCGGAATTCTTGGACAAACCCAAGGGCTCCGTTTAAAAGGATAATCGCGATGATCGTGATGGCATCCAAATATTCGCCAAGCAAACCGGATACGAGCGTCGCACCCATAAGCACAAGCACCATGAAATCCTTAAACTGGTTCAACAGCAGGGTAAACGGGGATACGGTCTTTCCTTCGGACAGCTCGTTATACCCATTTTGCTTCCGTCGCTCCGCGGCATCCTCTCCACTGAGGCCCGTCCTCGGATGGACATTGAACATTTTCTGCAGCTCTTCTGCACCGAGCCGGTGCCAACTGTTTTGTTCCATGACTTTTCTTTCCCTCCCGGTCGTTTCTTGACTTCCGGCGGCGCACAGCTTTTCCACCTGTTCATGACCAAGTGTATTCAAGGTCGTCCAATAATATCACCGCCTAACCAATTCCCCTTTTGCGCGAATGTCCCAAAGTATGGCATCATAGAGAGGTAAGCTTAAACGTCTTCGGTGTTTTTAGAAGGGCGGTAAGCGTATAAACAAGAAATATAAGATATAAAGTATGATGTGACACTTATACTTTCTTATATTTTCAGAAATTCATTTCACGTCGACAGGAGAGCTTTATCATGGCATTAGACGGCATTGTTACCCGAGCTATCGTGCACGAACTGCAATCATTCATCGGTGCGCGTATAGGCAAAATATATCAACCGAACAATCACGATCTTATCTTCAACCTGCGGGGTGCCGGTGGCGGCGGCAAGCTATTGCTCTCTGCTAATCCGACATATCCGCGTCTGCATCTTACAGAAAGAAGCAGCATAAACCCATCAGAAGCACCTATGTTCTGCATGCTCATGCGTAAGCATTGTGAAGGTGGGGCTATTGAGAGTATCACTCAGGTAGGCATGGAACGAATTATTCACATAAATGTTAAGACTAGAGATGAGCTTGGAGACGTCTCTGCCAAAAAGATCATCATAGAGCTCATGGGACGGCATAGTAATATCATCCTTACTGAGCTCAGCACAGGAACGATCATAGACGGCATTCATCATGTTACTCCATCAATCAGTAGCTACCGGATCGTAATGCCCGGTGTCGCTTACACAGAGCCTCCTCAGCAACACAAGCTGAACCCTCTGGAGATCGATAAAGTACGATTTCTCAATTTGATCTCAGCTGCTGAAGAATCCGCTCTACTGGAAGAAGATGAGAAGGAGACCGAACCGGAAGAAATCATTGAAGGTGAGCTCGCCAACCTGATTACAAAAGAAGAGGTTGAACAGAAACCTGATGGCTCAGGCGGTCCTTCCCCATCAGCTGACCCGGTAGGCTGGATGGTGCATGCCTTCAGCGGAATGAGTCCACTTGTTGCCGGAGAGATTGCTCTTCGTCTCAGAAATGACCTTGCGATAGGTGATACACAGGAATCTGCACCAGAATTTCCAACAAAGTTATGGGACGCCTTCCAGTCTGTAATGGGACCTGTCCATAATTGCGAATTCTCTCCTGTTTCAGGTGCGAATGCGAAAGGGAAAATGATTTTTTCCGCGATTCCGTTATCTCTATTGGGTGAGAATGCGAAGCAATATAACACGATTAGTGAGTGCATGGAGGATTACTACGGGGATAAAGCTGAACGTGATGCGGTGAAGCAACGGGTAAGTGATTTGATCCGTTTCCTGAGCAACGAACGTAGCAAAAACGTTAAGAAGCTTGCCAATCTACAGAAAGATCTAGACGAAGCGCAAGACGCAGATCGCTATCGTATTTGGGGTGAATTGCTATTTGCCTCCTTACATGCCGTGTCCAAAGGAGATAAAGAAGCCTCTTTGGTCAATTATTATGATGAAAATCAGGCAGAAATGGTCATCCCACTTGACCCTTTATTAAGCCCATCGGATAATGCACAACGTTATTTTAAAAAGTACAACAAATATAAAAACAGCCTCCTTGTCATTAATGAGCAGCTGATCAAGACCCATGAGGAAATATCCTACATGGAAAGTTTACTTCAACAGCTTGCCCACGCTTCATTGAATGACATTGAAGAGATCCGCGACGAGCTTGTAAGTCAAGGATATCTTCGCGACCGAAGCAAAAAAGGCAAGAAAAAGAAAAAAGCAACAAGACCTACATTGCAGGTCTTCACCTCGTCTGAAGGCATCGACATATATGTCGGAAAAAATAATTTACAGAACGAATACGTCACTAATCGACTAGCTTCACCTAATGACACTTGGCTGCATACCAAGGATATTCCTGGTTCTCACGTTGTCATCCGTAGTGAGGAATTTGGAGATGCCACACTGGAAGAAGCCGCCCAGCTTGCCGCTTATTTCAGCCAGGCGAAGCAGTCAAGCAGTGTGCCTGTAGACTGCACACTGATCCGCCATGTCCGCAAACCGAGTGGCTCGAAACCCGGATTTGTGATCTACGATCATCAGAAAACATTGTTTGTCACTCCAGATGAAAATCGCATTAAGAGTCTTCCAAATACGCTGAGAAGCTAAATAACAAAAAGAACCGGCTGTCGTCCATTTGTGGATGACAGCCGGTTTTCGTATTCTCCCAAGCATAAAGACCTTTGCTTAGTCATGAAGTTATTCTAGTGCATTATGTGCAACAGAATGCACTTAGTTTTGGCACAAAATGATTTTGATTGCATTTCGTGCAATAGACTTGTTTTTTCCAAGCTGCAATGGCGATCCTATTGCACAAAGTGCAATCTAAAACTAATAAATCACTTATTGATTTGAATTGAGCTATATGTCAGTAAGCTTCTTCAATTTATCCAGCACATGGACAGGAACCGTAACACTACCGATATCTCCATGGAATACTACACCCTGGCGGGCACCATGAAAATCCGAGCCGCCGGTTATAATTAAGCTGTATTCTTCAGCCATAGTTAGGTAACGCTCTGAATCAGCGGGTTCGTGATCCGAATGATAAACCTCAATCCCTTTAAAAGCCCCCCGCTCCACAATCCCTCGTACTAACTGGTCGTCGCCATATAGGCCTGGATGTGCCAATACTGGAGACCCACCCGCCTCGATAATCCAATCACAGGCTTCCTCGGGCGTGATTCGTGGGGGTGACACGTAAGCCGCTGCACCTTCGGCTAAATACTTATTGAACGCATCTCTCATATCCGTAGCTGCGCCAAGACGAACCAGCTCATCAGCAATATGTGGTCGACCAATGCTCTCATCAGGTTTCAGTTCCCGTCCAATTCCCGCGACAACTGCCTCAAGCGTAATTTCAATCCCAAGCCCACGTAATTTTGAGAGGATCGCCTCATTCCTTAGAGCCCGTGTTTCTCTTAGCCCTTCCAAACGGGAAAGAAACAACTCATTTGCTGGATCTACGTAGTATCCAAGGACGTGAATATCTTTTCCTCCAGCACGAGTGCTGATCTCTACACCCGGTACAACAGTGATTCCGTACCTCTTTCCTGCTTCGAGGGCTTCCTTCACACCAGCCACAGTATCATGATCCGTAATGGCAACTGCGATTAGTCCCTTCTCTTTAGCGAGACGTACATTTTCCTCCGGTGGCTGCATGCCATCAGAGGCTTGAGTATGCGTGTGAAGATCGCATCGTGAGGCGTCAATATTCTCCGGTCTGTCGCCCTTCAGTTCATCCAGTCTAGTTTCATTCTCCATTTCTATCACCTCTACCGCTAGTTTCTAAGTTTCCTGCCTCTGGTCATATTGCTTTAGTTATCATTCGAATGCTCACGCAAAAAAGTCAAGAACGTCACTGCAGAAATTGGCAGCAGTGTCGATTTTAGATGAATGGCGTAGAATTGTCTTTTAAATGAGGCATCCGAGATATTCACGATTTTCAGTAGTCCAAGTGCAACCTCATGTTTAACAGAAGAAGTCGAGATAATAGTAACCCCAAGACCTGCCTCCACTGCCGACTTCACAGCACCCGTACTACCAAGCTCCATCACTATTTTCATCGATCGCGGATCAAGCCCCTTCGAGAACAGCTGCTCTTCCATCACACGCCGCGTTCCTGAGCCCTGCTCACGCAGAACAAAAGGGTGCTGAAGCACCTCCTCCAAAGTGACCTCTTGCTGCTCCGCAAGCGGATGATCATGGGGCACAATCAACTTCAATTCATCCCCCATCACCGGCTCAATCACCATATCAGGATGTGTTACCGACGCTTCAATTAAACCAAAATTCAACTGATGTTTTAGGATTTCCTCCATAATTTGCGAGGTATTCATGACCTTCATCATGATTGAAATGTTCGGATATTGCTTTCCAAAAGGACCTAAGAGCCGTGGCAGCACATACTCCCCAATGGTAAGGCTTGCCCCAAGCTGCAAGCGCCCTTCCAACATATGCGTAAACGCCGACATCGCTTGATCCGTCTCCCGCATCAATTGGATACTGCGTAGCGCGTATGGCATTAACGTATGACCTGCTTCGGAGAGCATGATTTTTTTGGTAGAACGATTGAAGAGCTTGGTTCCAAAATAATCCTCTAGCGCCTGCACTTGCATGGTCACTGCTGGTTGAGTCATATGTAATGTCTGTGCCGCTGCCGAGAAGCTTCCTCGCTCTAAGACAGTATAAAAAATATGTAATTGATGAAAGTTCATGCTCTGCAACTCCTTGTGCTATCTATAAAAGAAACTTAAGGATTATGTACGATATGAAGCTTATATATTCTTGTTTTCAAAAAGGACATGCAGCCACCGCCGCATGCCTTCTGTTCTTTCTTTATACACTATTTGCGTTTACGCTTCTTCTTCGTTAGCTTAGTGCGGCGGGAATTGCGCAGCAGCGAAAAGTAAGTTTTTAAATCTCTCAACTGTGGAGTCGCAGAGATTCTCCCAAGAAACGAAACGATGATCATAGAATATAATGGCTGACCTGAAATATCTTTTTCACCTATCAATTCCGTGAACTCAGCGATTACTACAGAGTCATCGTCAATTAAATACGCGTTAAAATCACTGTCTGAAAAGGGCTTGAGCCGATTCTGCATCAGGCACTGCCACATCCATGCGGCGACCTCTTCGTCATTGCTTACACCTTTACTGATCCGGTCCAAATAACGACTCTTCGCATGATTTGTTATAACGATGTCAGCGACCCTGTAGTCGTTCAGCATGATGTGGAAGGGCTCGTAAGAACTGGGCCAATCCGTCCCTTTGTTGCGCATCATCATCACACTCCACCATAAGGGTCTTTGTATGTACTTAATGTTGTCATCTTACCTCATTGCTGAAAGTTGTACAAGTTCCAGAGCACGCAAGAAACCGCGGTTACCCGAGATCTGCGCATAAAAAAACAGGTGCTACTTAAGCACCTGTTCATCTCCAAGAATTACATACCGTAGTTACGGGACTTGTCCGGCCCATTACTGGTATACTCTGTCTTAATTTCGTTACGATAGGATCTTTCGATCTTACGAACGTAGGAGAGTCTGCGGACATTCTTCATAACTTCCTCGGCACGTTCTGCATTTACATACATCACTGCATAATGCATTTTCCGAGAAACATAGTGTAATGTTCCGTATTTCTCAAGGTTACGTGCCGCTTTAACGTCACTTACCCAAATGATGTATCCTGTCCGTTCCGCAAACATAAGCTAAACCGCCTTTCTCTCTCTAAATCCTAAGGGAAGCTTATCCGCAGGAGCATTTTCCCCCGCTACCGCATCCACCTTTAGGGGAAGGATCATTGCTTGGTACTTTAATGCTATCCGATACTGAAAAAGCAATCGCTTCCGACATGGAATGCAGAATGTCATCAAGAGTCTTCTCCGCCTGCTTAAAACGAGCGACCTCTTCAAACTTCTCCAATTCCGCTTCTACTGCCGAAACCTCATCCTTCGCTGAATGATAGTTCGGATGAAAATGTCCGAATCGCTGTGTTTCTTCAAACAACTCCTTCTTGGCTTGAAGCTGTTTGACCATGGCCTGAATTTCTGGGTTCGAATCAACCCGTCCTTTCCAGTATAAGTAATCCGACACTTCGGCGGATTGATTAATCATATCGCCTAATTCATAGGCGTATGTCAGCACTTCAGCCATATCGACCGTATTTAATTCCGCTACGCTCATGAACTCAGCTCTTTTCTACGTTAATGTTCTACCGAATTCAGTAGACTTTTCTATCATACCATAATCACTCGCTTCAGCAGAAGAGGAATTTCTTCGCCTTTTGGGAATTACTAACTTCATTTCCTTCCAATCTTCAGGGGTCAGTTCTATTTCCTCAACCGTTTCACCATCGTTATACAGCAGATGCCCTGCCACTTTCCAAGGATTACCTTTTATTCTGGAGGGGATGAAATCTAACATTTGGTCCTTTAAGGAAAACCGCACCTTAATTCCCCATTTCAGCCCTTGTTCCATTACTTTCTGAGCGGTTGAGCTATGATAATGGCGCCATTCCTTGCTCCAGATCTGTGGCACATTTTCTCCGCCTAATAAGATATCCTCCTCCTGCTCAGGAGAAATAACTGGTAGGTTTAAAAAGGGATTCCCTCTGTCTAGTAGCCTTAGTTCAGCATTTAGTACTGGAAGTGAATACAACGCTTGCTCGGTTTCGGCTTCTTGATGAAATGAAGTCCATTCAGCATCCACCTCTTCCTCACGTCCTCCAATCATCCTAGAAGGGGCCAATCCTGCTAAGAACAGCTCCTTACGTATCTGCTCCATAGACTCCGGAGATACAAGGAAATGAAGCGGTCCGATACGTTTAAGGCTCTCTTGCAGTCGCGGGTGGGCTGCAATAGCCTCTCCGTCCTCCTCTGTCTGGCAGGTCAACAGAATCACTTCAGAGAATGATGTTCGGCCAATGCTCTTTCCCCATTGCTCTAAAGATAGCTCCACCATAGATGGCAGACCACCCAGTGCATGATCTTTAATCCAAGCTATCGCTTCTTCTGGAGGCATCCCTCGCTCTGATGCATGTACTAGCATCTCACGAGTCAGTCGGAAGCTCCACATCGTATCTGTTTGCAGAAGTTCAGCGCATTCAGATAAAACCCAGCGCACAGTATAGAGAACATCCGGTGGAATCAGGACTTCAAAATCAGGCTGCACAATAAACTGGTCATTCGAATGCTCTGACACAGAATCAGGGCAGGACTCACTACTATACATCAGCTTCGGTTTTGCAGCAGTCCAGCGAAAACACTGGATACCCTCAGGCGTGCTCCCCAGTTCACACCATCCAAAGCCTGTTAGACAACGAAGCCAGTTTAAGCTTGATTGTTCCAGCTCTTTCCGGGTAACTGTTCCGGTTAAATTCATATCTGCCATCCAGTCCAGAAGCTCAGGCAACGCTGTCCATTTCTCTGATACAAAAGCATTG
Source organism: Paenibacillus sp. Marseille-Q9583 (assembly GCF_976954365.1). NCBI lineage: Bacteria > Bacillati > Bacillota > Bacilli > Caryophanales > Paenibacillaceae > Paenibacillus > Paenibacillus sp. Marseille-Q9583. The sequence continues at coordinate 13,091 of NZ_CDRJTB010000045.1, read as the reverse complement.
CTGGATATTAAATAGCGAAAATGCTGATCGGCAGGCCCAATGCTTCCAAAACGATGAATAACAATCCCATACAGGATGTCAGTCATTCTTGTCTCAGGAAGTTGCAACCAACTTCCCAGCATATCCTTGTCCAGTCTATAGCCTGTTTTCAGTCTGGTAATAAGCCCAAGACACAACATGATATCTACTACAAGAGCGGCTGACAGAGCATCCATTTCATTCGAAGGAGTGCCCATAGAGAGCCCCGCTAAATGCTTTTCCTGAAAAGAAAGCTGAGCCGCTAAACGATTTAAATTCTTTTTATGAATAATTCCCTTAGCGGTCAAAGGCAAGCCTTCACGAGCCATGAACAGCAAGGCCCGAAACAGATCTACTGCCAGTCCAGCACCCGCCTCCATGGATAGATTCACTGAATAACCCTCAATAAACTTAGGTTGGTATGGGAAGAATTCTTGTTCTAGCACTAATAATTGTTCAACAGGAATCTGATACAGCTTCTCCCCCAATATTTTATACCTCGCAGTTAACAAACCCGCGCGCCGAAGTTCATTCATTGCAAGCTTTTGCTCCGCCCGGCAGAGCGTCGTAGGACGCCACCGCTCTTCTTTCCCCTCTTCAAAGGGTTGGGCCGCGTAAGCAGCACATAATCGTTTTAAGACCTCTAAAGCATCCGCTGATAGCTGGTTCAATGGATCGTTCGCTCCTTTCCGTTCGGCACCATTTTAACGACATATTCATACCCCTGTTCTGTTAAAAACATCCGGCGGCGCATTGCGAATTCCTGCTCCCGGCTATCTTCAGATACCAGCGTATAGAAGTACGCTTTGTTCTCACCCGCCTTCGGACGCAAGATTCGACCCAAGCGCTGGGCTTCCTCCTGCCTGGATCCAAAAGCTCCTGAAACCTCAATAGCAATCGACGCATCTGGCAAATTCACCGCAAAATTCGCTACTTTAGAGACAACAAGCACCTGTATTATTCCCTCTTTAAAAGCTGCATACAACTCATCTCTTTCTCGCTGCTTCGTTTTACCCGTAATCAGAGGTGCACCGATCTTATCCGCCAGTTCAATTAATTGGTCGAGATACTGTCCAATAACCAGAACCGATGATCCCTGATGGGCTTTTAGAAGCCCGGCTATCACCTCAGCTTTTGCAGGATTGCATGAGGCCATACGAAATTTTTCTTTCGCTTCAGCATACAAATACTTCTGTCTCAGCTCAGAGCTCATCGGTACGATCATCTCGACACATTCTACCTCTGCAATCCACCCCTGCTGCTCCAGCTCCTTCCAAGGCATGTCGTAACGCTTAGGCCCGATCAATGAGAATACGTCCCCTTCCTTCCCGTCTTCTCTAACCAGAGTTGCAGTGAGACCTAGTCTTCTAGTTGCCTGAATATCTGCTGTAGCCCGGAATACTGGAGCTGGAAGCAGATGGACCTCATCATAAATAATCAAACCCCAGTTGCGTTCATTGAACAGCTTCATATGGAGAAAAGGACCGCCTTTGGATTGACGGTGCGTTAATATCTGATAGGTAGCTATAGTAACAGGCCGCACTTCTCTTTTTTCACCAGAGTATTCGCCAATAGACTCATCAGCCAAATCGGTTCGCTCAAGCAGCTCATCTACCCATTGTCTTACCGAAGTTGTATTTGAAGTTAAGATCAGTGTTTCGCATTGTAGACTTTCAAGAACGGCCAATCCCACTACCGTCTTACCCGCTCCACAAGGCAACACAACCACCCCGCTGCCTCCCTGCCCTTCTATGCCTTGAAACATCTGGACAGCCTCCTGCTGATATTCACGCAGTCCAAAAGCTTCACCTTTCGCTCCATCCTTTGCGTGATTGTGAGACTCCTTCCAGGTCAAACTTAGAGCTTGCCCGACATGATAACCAGCATAATCCAGTACAGGGTAGCCTAGTCTCATCAGTTCTTGCTTTAAAAGCCCTCTGTTCTCCGCACGGCATGAGCTTTCTAGTGGATTTATTCTCTGCAAACCTAACTCCTTTAGACCTGATTCATTAACTAGTCCATTCAGAATCTCAGCTGTCTCAGCCCTAAGCGTAATGATCTCATTCGAAGTCTCCTTCCCGTGAAGGGTAAGCTTCCCATACCTAGAGAGAAGAGTTGCGATCTCATCCTCCAGCCCGGCAGGAACACCCCAGCGCACGAGTTGATGCAGACTTGAAATAATCGATTCAGCTGTATAATTAAGCGCTGCAGCATTCCATAATGATAATGGAGTGATTCTATAAGTGTGATAAGCCGGAGGACTCTTTACGAGCTCTGCAAAGGTTCCCAGTTCTTTCCTTGCCTTCTCAAAACCAGGATGTGCACATTCCAGTAGAATCGTCCGATCCCTTCGCACAATGCAAGCCCCTGTTTCATTCAAAACGTTCCCTCCCCAATCATTAATTTTATTCAAGCTTGCGCTATGTAATCTGCTTACATTCATACAAGCAAAAACGCCTTCGGCGTCCCAAAAGAGCGGTAAGCGTTTATGCGAGAAACATAAGGAAAATGTATAGTGTGAAATCTATATTTTCTTATATTTGAACAGGAAAAAGCTCATCCCCGCATAACGGTCATGAGCTTCCCTATCAAACTATTTAATGTAAATGCTGCTGCGAAATATCATGAAGCGCTTCGCCAGCCTCGTCCGCAAAAATGTTGCGCACAGCCAAGTCACCGATGGACACTACACCAATCAGCTTCTGGCCACTAGTCACAGCCAATCTGCGAATTTGCCAGCTCGACATCAGTTCTGCAGCCTCATCTACAGATGTATTCTCTGAGACGGTCTGAATTTCTCTACTCATTACCTTTTCCACAGCAGTTGATCCAGGGTGTTTAGCCGCGTAACCTCTAATCACTAGATCACGATCTGTAATTACACCAAGTAATGTCTTATCGTCTTCATTATCAATGACTGGTATAAATCCAGTGTCATGATCTCTCATTTTAACAGCGACTTCATACACATTATCCAGTAGTGTGACTGTTACAGGCTCCCTCGTCATAACCTCTTTCACTGTCTTCAAGAACGAACCCTCCTAAACGTAATCTCCATGTTATGGAATAGGTTCTCCTCTATGAAACGAAATTATACGATTGTCTTCTCTTGCAAACAGGAATTCGCCATAGCGATCAATAATTTCATCCCATGCAACATAGCATCCTCGTCAAAATCAAATTTGCTATGATGATGCGGGTATGCTGCATCTTTATCTGGATTCCCAGCCCCTACGAACATAAAGCAGCCAGGAATTTCTTTTACATAGTAGGCAAAATCCTCTGCTGGCATCAGCTTTTCCATCCGAATTACTTGAACAGCTTCTCCTAGTGCTCCTGGTGCCACCTCGGAAAAACGCTGGTATTCCCCCTCGTGATTTACGAGTGGCGGATATCCCATAACATAATCTATCTTAGCTTCTGCACCGTATGCGCCAGCTATTGAAACTGTCATTTCTTCGATTCTGCTGCGGATCAGATAACGGGTCTCCTCGTCGAACGCCCGTACGGTTCCTGTAATGCGACAATGCTCAGCAATGACGTTCTGGGCGAATCCCCCTTGAATGGTTCCTACACTAAGCACAGCGGGCTCCAGCGGGTTCACAGAGCGGCTTACGATGCTCTGAAGCTGAGTCACAAGCGCCGCCCCGGCCACAATACTGTCTATCGTGCGATTCGGCATACCGCCATGTCCGCCCCTGCCGATGATATCAATGAAAAATTCATCAGCAGATGCCATAAGAGGTCCTGGTGCACTGCCCACGGTACCCATTGGAAGCGGAGTCCACAAATGCAAACCATACACCGCATCTGCACCTTCCAGCATGCCTTCGGCAATCATCCCCTGTGCACCACCCGGGCATACCTCCTCCGCTGGCTGAAAAAGAAAACGCAGTTCCCCTTCTAACTCTTCAAGGCGGCTGCTATAGTAAGAGGCTACACCCAGCAGTATTGAAGTGTGTCCATCATGCCCACAGGCATGCATAACCCCTTCATTTTGCGAAACATAGTCATTCTTATTCTCCTCAATAATAGGTAGTGCATCCATATCCGCGCGAAGGACTACCGTTTTCCCCGGCCGATGTCCTCGCAATACACCTGTTACACCATATCCAGACGTGCTTCTCCTAACTTCAATGCCGAATTCTGCTAACTTGTCTGCTATAAATGCTGACGTTTCCTTTTCATGAAAAGACAACTCCGGATGACGGTGTAAATGGCGTCTCCATTCCACGATCTCCGGCATGAGAGAATCAACCGCTAAGCTCTTCATTCGTTCTCCATCCCCTTCTTCATAAACCCGCATCAACAGCATGCGACAGCAGTCCTGCTCACTCTATTCCAGCCGCACACGGCTATAATTCTTTCATTGTAGCAGAAACGCAAAAAACTGGGTATCGTTAGGAGGTGTCCACTCTTGCACAACGTTTAGAAACATACTATCATGAGGTAGAACATCAGCAAACGGATCATAAATTCATCATTATACTTCATAAGGGGGATATGCGTGCTATGATTTTTGAGAACACGGGCCTCGTAGGATTGAAGAGTGATCTTCTCTATCTGGACGAGAGTGCGACAAAGGCTGGCTTCATTCGCTGGCAATGGGAATACTATCGTGCCACTTACGACTGCAAAATTGAAGACCCACAGGATGGTGGCGAATACTTTCTACGCATCAACACTCGCGCTGTCGAGGGTAAGCTGGAGAAAGCTGATGCCGTACTTGCAATTGAAGCCGTATATTTAGGGAAAGCAACATTCCCCCATGGGCTGGAGTATGACTCCCCGGTGCCTAAACCAGTATTGGACACTGCTGCTACTCGGATTCTCGAATTAAAGCAGCTGTTGGAGGCTTGAGTAACAAAAAGGGAAAGACGAAACAAAATGTCAGCCTGCCCAAAAGAGGAACACCCGATTTCCAACTACTTATCTTAACACTACTACTTGTGGGTTTCGGTCTAGTCATGGTCTTCAGTGCTAGCTCCAGTTTGACTTTAGCAAGCTCGAAGTTCAGTAATGACCCTCTATATTTCATGAAACGCCAAATGATCTGGATCGTACTTGGAATCGTTGTTATGTTTACAGCCATGAACATTCACTACAGTAAATTCAAGAAGTGGTATGTGCCTATCTTTATCATCACCGTGATCCTCCTGCTATTTGTAGCCTTCTCCGAAAGAATCAATGGCGCCAAAAGCTGGTTAAGTATCGGGAAGCTAGGTATCCAACCTACTGAGCTGGCCAAAATATCGATTATCCTGTATCTCTCCGCACTGATTACCAAAAAAGGTGAAAGGTTTAGAGATTTCCGTACTGGATATATCCCTGTAATGGTCATCGTAGGTATAGTTGCTGGGCTTATTATGATGCAGCCAGATTTGGGCTCTTGCCTTATTCTCGTGGCTACCAGCGGACTCGTTATTTATGCAGGCGGTGCCAGCATGAAGCATATCTTGGGTTCTATCGCCCTCTTGGTGCTAGGTGTAGGAATAGTTATGGGGGCTAAAGCGGCGATTGATTCCCTTGCCCCTGCATCCGAAAAAGTAGTCGCCAATCAAGACTATAAAAAAGGTCGAATTCAAGCTTTCATAGATCCCTATCAGGATCCTGAAGGAGAAGGGTATAATATTATTCAGTCTTTGACCGCTCTCGGACAAGGTGGAGTCAGTGGCTCTGGCTTTGGCAAAAGCATTCAAAAGCTGGATTATCTTAAATACCCGTATACGGACTTTATTTTCCCCGTCATTGGTGAAGAATTCGGCTTTGTAGGAACGGCGTTATTTCTGATGTTATACCTGTATTTTATCTGGCGAGGTATTTTAATCGCATTAAGGTGTAAGGATCCCTTTGGCACACTCGTTGGCATAGGTATTATGGGGCTTATTGCTATTCAAGCCTTTGTCAATATTGGTGGTGTAACGAAGACGATTCCGCTTACTGGTGTAACCTTGCCATTTATCAGCTACGGCGGTTCTTCACTTCTTGTGAGTATGCTGTCCATGGGAATTATGCTGAGCATTTCAAGAGAAACTAATCTTCCAGCCAAAGAGGAAGTCACGAAATCTGTAACTACGGTTAGACAAGTTCGTTCCCGGTAAGATTCATAAATCCGGATGTAATGGAATATATAAAAAAGCAGTCCAAGTTAAATATCTTGGACTGCTTTTTTGTGTACAAGCTCTTTTGCATTAAGCAATTTCATCGTTCTTAAAGGCTACGCCTTCAACTTTGACATTCACTTCAACAATATGAAGTCCAGTCATGCTCTCCACAGCTTCGCGTACGTTCTGTTGAAGCATCCGGCACACTTCATGTATCGGAGTTTCATAGAGAACTATAATACGCAGGTCTACTGCTGCTTCTAGCTGTCCCACTTCAACGGTAACGCCCTTTTGGACGTTCTTGCCACTAAGACGCTTTGCCCAGCCCTCTGATAGGCCACCTGACATGGCTGCAATACCTGGAGTCTCCAAGGCAGCCAATCCGGCAATTTTCGAGACGACGTCATTTGAAATTCGTATATTTCCCATTTCCAATTGAAGTTGTTCTGCCATGCCATATCCCCCCTTAACTCATTATCAATTATTGTAATTCCTAAACAGGCTAAAAAGCAAATCAGTTTCTCGCTTTCTCGTTTACACTTAGGAATAATTTGGGTATATTGATTATGAATTGATCCTGAATACATAGATTGGAGTGTACTTTACATTGAAAAAATGGATTTCACCAGCTTTGCTGGCAATCACCTTTATCCTTAGTGCCATAGGACATTATGCAGATTGGGACCACACGCTTCAGTTCGTTCTCTCTGCAGTAGCCGTTGTGTTTGTGGCTGGCTTTCTGGGCCGCGCCACTGAAAGTGTAGCACATTATGCTGGACAGCGGTTAGGCGGTTTCTTAAACGCTACCTTCGGTAATGCCGCAGAGCTAATCATTGCCTTTTTCCTAGTGAAGGAAGGACTGTTCGACATGGTGAAAGCCAGTCTTACCGGTTCCATTATCGGCAATCTGCTGCTTGTCCTAGGTTTAAGTATTTTCGCTGGCGGAATGAAGTTCAAAGTACAGAACTTTAACGTAACCCTTGCCGGTATGAACGGCTCCCTTATGATCGTAGCGGTGATCGCTTTATTTGTACCGGCTATGTTCTTCAATACCCATTCCATAACTGAAAAAGATACAGACGTGCTGAGTTTAATCGTTGCCGGGCTGCTCATCGCTTCGTACATGGCCTGGCTGGTCTTCTCCATGATTACGCACAAGAAACATCTAGAGGACGTTACAGAAGCCGGGAAGGAAGAAATGGCTCATGAGCATGCGCCTAAGTGGTCCAGAAACAGATCCATCCTTTATCTACTTCTTGCTACCGTGATGGTAGCCTTTGTGAGTGAGTGGCTGGTAGGGACGCTAGAGACACTAACTGAGCGCTTTGGATTTAGTGAACTGTTTGTAGGCGCCTTCCTCGTGGCAATCATCGGTAATGCCGCAGAACATAGTGCAGCCATTATGCTAGCCATGAAGAACAAAATCGGTGCGGCAGTAGAAATAGCTGTCGGGAGCAGTCTTCAAATTGCACTATTTGTAGCGCCTGTACTTATCTTCGCCAGTTATTTCATGGGTGATACTATGGACATTGTGTTTACAACGATCGAAATTGTCGCCATTGGTGTCGCCGTCTTTATTGCCAAATCAATCACTCAGGATGGTTCGACCAACTGGTATGAGGGTCTCTTGCTATTAACGGTTTATCTAATTCTCGGAGTCTCCTTTTATCTAGTATAAATACTTCCATATATAATTCTCAAAAAAAACGCACATGAGTGACGATCTGTCCTCATGTGCGTTTCTATGAATACTATAAATCAAAACTTATTCTTCTTTTGCTTTGTTATTCAATGCCTCATAGAGTACTGCTAAATTCCGCTCCAGCTTACTCAGCACCATTTTACCGGTAATCTCTGGCACCAAACCTGCTCTAACCGCGAAATCGACCTCTCTTGAGAAACCGTACATTTGGGTATCGAGCACTTCCTCATAGAGAGGGCAGTAGCGTGTTGCCAGATTTTCCATCTGCACTTCAATAAGTTGCTGAATTTTATCGGCATCTTCTTGTAGAAGATTGATCGCTTTAAGATTAAACTGTTCCTGTAATTCCGACGAAGTCATGCCTCTTCCCCCCCATGTCCAAAAGTTAAGCTGCTTTTACTATTTTACTTAATATTAGTCGAAATCGGATATCAATACAACAATTCTGTTTATACTAACCATTTATTTGAAAGAAGCAGCTAAGCTGTTTATAAGGGATGGCATTAATTCCTCATCTTTTTCTAGAAAAAACGCCCCACCGTAAATCGGTAGGACGTCTTTACATACAACTATTACTCAGCTACAACTGTAAAGTTCAAACCGTGTTTAGCAAAAACTTCACTCATTGCCTTCTTAGCTTCTTCTGCATCTGTTCCGTGAACATGAAGCTCGTAGCTTTGGCTTGATACCAAAGTCGTGAACAAACCAAGGATACTCTTAACATCAATGTACTTGTTGTCCGCTTGAAGAACGATTGAAGAGTTGAACTGACCTGCCGTTTGAGCAATATCAACGATTGCCGCATTGTTACTGGACATAGAAATCCCTCCGCAACTTGATTATGAAACATAAGTCATTTGTAACCATTTCTTATGATACCTTGAATCCGCTTACTTGTGCAAGGTGTTTTCTTACTTTTACAGCTTATTTCAAGTTTTCAGGATTCAGACCTTCCAGTTCTGGTAACACGAAGATTCCATCCTTACGGATTAATACATCGTCAAAATAAATCTCCCCGCCGCCATAGTCTGGACGTTGGATTAATACAAGATCCCAGTGAATGGAAGACCGGTTTCCGTTATCTGTAACATCATATGCTTGTCCTGGTGTAAAGTGCAGGCTGCCTGCAATTTTCTCATCGAACAGAATGTCATTCATTGGGTGCAAAATGTAAGGGTTAAAGCCTATGGCAAATTCACCAATATGACGTGCGCCGTCATCTGAATTCAGGATTTCATTCAAGCGAGCGGAGTCATTGCTTGTTGCTTCAACAATTTTACCATTCTCAAATTTGAATTTGATATTTTCAAAAGTCACTCCGTTATAAACGGATGGTGCATTATAGCTGATCGTTCCATTTACAGAATCACGAACAGGAGCGCTGTAAACCTCGCCATCCGGAATGTTCTTTTGTCCAGAGCATTTCTCTGCACCGATTCCTTTGATGGAGAACTTAAGATCCGTTCCAGGACCTGAAATATGTACCTTATCTGTTCTGCGCATGAGATCAGCCAATGCATCCTGAGCCTTGTCCATTTTGGCGTAATCCAAATTACACACTTCGAAATAAAAGTCCTCAAATGCTTCTGTACTAATATTTGCAAGCTGAGCCATACTCGCATTGGGATAACGTAATACTACCCACTTCGTATGCTTCACGCGTTGTTCACTATGCACTGGATGGGAATACAAAGAATTATACAATTTCATATTTTCTTCTGGAACGTCGGACAGGTCATTTACATTCTCACCTGCACGGATGCCGATATAGCAATCCATTTGCTTCATCCGGTTCAAGTCAATTTCAGCCCATGTCTGAAGACTCTCACGTGTTGCATATTTAAGCATGCTGCGTAGGACTGTACGATCTGTCAACTGAACAAAAGCATGACCGCCAGCTTTACCGATTTCCTCAACAACAGCTTTGATTAAATCTCTTTCATTGCCAATCATTTCTACAAGCACGTTCTCGCCTGGCTGAACATCTACGGAATAACCTACAAGATTTGCCGCCAGCTTTTGAATTCTGGGATCTTTCATTGTGTACTCTTCCTTCCTCTGTCTGAAAAATAAGCATGCTGTTCTATTGTAGCACGCCCTTTATGGAGCGCAAGACCTGCATAACCATGTTAAGATTAACGGTAACCTGTGAAATCCACCTTAGATACATAAGTTTCATTTTCAGATTTATTCATCATTTCACCGGAATAGCTTACTTTTCGATTCAAGGTAAGCCTTCTGGGAAGATTATGCTTCTTATCAACCGTTAGGTGGTAGACCGTTTCTACATTAGCCTGTTTCAGCTTTTGGTGTAGCTCATTATTTTTCTTCTGCCACAGCTTCTCCAAAGCTTTCGTCACTGCCTGATCAGCCTCTGCGTTGTTCTCAGCGGATTCGGGGACTTTGGGACGAAGGTTCTGCATTTCTTTCTCCAATTCAGCAACCAGCTGCTTCCTAGCCTCTGAAGGCGTCAATTCGATTCGCAGCACACTTGTCCCTCTGCCAGCTCCAGCCTCTTCGGTTACACTCTTCTCCATGGACTCAAGCTCCTCGAGTTGCTTTAACGGATTAAGCGCAGGTAATGGATTCCCCTCCTCCGAGGAATTTTCAGTAGTCTGAAGTTCCCATCTTCCCTCTTTTTTCTCTAACTGACTGTAATAAGGTTTCAGAGCATATGCGCTACTCTTTAAGTCCTTAACGCCATCAGCTGCTTTTTTTTGGGTCATGGATTTATCTGGAAGAAGCGTGTACAGCTTGACCTTTTTATGATCCTCCACTGTGCCTCCGTAGAACAATAAAGATTCAGGGACCGTTGTTCCCCCTCGTTTCAGCATATTTGCCCCTTCAAAAACAACCTCATCACTTCCAGCCATCCCTGCCAACGCCAAACTTAAATCTTCCTTCGCAGGTTTGTCTCTCATGACGCTACATCCGCTACAGAACAGGCAATACAGTGTCAGAACTAGAGGGACTCCTCCCTTAAGTAATAATAGCTTTCTCACGGACCTCAGGCCTTTCTCGGAGTATTTTACTTAAGTACAACCCACGTATAGGGTTCTCCCTTCCTGCAAGCCTTATACCGCAATTAGAGCCAGAATAACTGTGCATATAAAAAAAGAACCCATGAGGCTTACCTCACGGGTTCTTAATATTGCTATCATTTTCTTTCGTATCAAAAACAACTTGGTTCCGGCCGTTATTCTTAGCTTTATACAGCGCCATATCCGCTCGATAAAATAATGACTCAACACTTACTCGATCGTCCATCCAGCTCCATTCCGCTATTCCGCAGGATACCGTTACACTAGGTTCAGTTTCTTCCATAACGCGTTTGCGTATACGCTCAGCTACATAACCCGCCTGCTGCATTCCCATTAACGGTAAATAAACGGAGAGCTCCTCCCCACCCCACCTCGCAGCAATGTCGCCTTGTCGGATGGAAGATTTCACAATTTCACTAACCTCTTTTAGAATTTTATCACCTTTTTGATGACCATAGGTATCATTCACGATTTTGAACTGATCAATATCCACAACAATTAAACAACCGCAGAAGTCCGTAGACTGTCTTTCTTTTATCTCTTCGTCCAAATAATGACGAGCATAAAGACCTGTTAGACTATCTCTATTCGCAAGACGTCTAACTTCAGCATGTAGCCTGGCGTTACCTACTGCTAGACCAATATGTCCCGCCATCGCCTGCAATAGCCTGTAGTTGTCATAGGAAAAATAATGAGCATCCCGATGTGCCAGCATAATCGCACCTCGCACTTCTCCACCCACACTAAGAGGTGTGGCAATCAACGACTGCGAACCGGTAGCATTCATTAGTCGGGATGTTGTCTTAGGATTATCTATGTAGTCAGACATGATCAGTGATTCACCTGTGGAATACACCTTTCCACCTAAACCTGCCCCTACTTCTAATACTTCATTCTGCAATGAGGGATGGTTGCAGGCAATAACTTCTAGGCCACCCTTTTCCTCATTCATATGTAAGATACAGCAGTAATCTGCACCAAACATTTCAAGTAACTCTTCAAACGCAAATTGAAAAATATCGCCTAAACGTAAGCTCTGATTCAAACGCTGGGTAAGCTCATTACTCATGCGAAGCTCACGGATTAGCTGATTGGAGCGCACATAAAGCTTGGCATTCTCAAAAGCAGTCCCTGCCGTATCGGCTACCATTGTGAGAAACCGTAAATCAACGTCAGGGAAGATTGGATTATCCATCACCATATGGAATACCCCATAAACCCCCTGCTTACCACCTAACGGAAGCCCTATTTCTACATTTCGGTGATTTTCATCACTAGTGTGCAGCGCAACACGTCCATCCTTGAACGCCCTGGCACAGACATCATCACTGGACATGTGAAAAGGTAACGGTTTGACCTGCGGATGAGTGCTGCGATGATCTTGTGACATATACAGATCGAGTCTGGCTCCAGGATACATCGCAGAGATGCTATCAATGACTTCCGAAAGTACAGCATCTACATCAATATTGTCATGCATCCGCTGAACAATCTGAAATAACAATGAACGACGATTGCTTTCACGTTCTGCATGAATATGGGTACTTGCAAGATCAGCTACAAATATATGTTCAAACTTATGATAAAAACAGGTGCGGTAATGCAGCGACATAGCTTCTGCAGTATCTCGACCACCCATTTCATATTGTTGCGTAGGCATAGAACAGCCCAAAAATGCAAAAATTTCATTGCCGACGCGAGTGAATAGCGGTATGGTAAAAAAGCTCAGATCCTTACCTTCTACGGTTAGCGGAACGGCAGAGATTGTTTCTGAAATTAAGCTAGAAGCCGCCGCCTGTTCCCACTGCTGCCTCCATAGTTCTTGTTGATCCATACTATTGTTTAAATATTTACCTTCAAAATTCAGCACACACCATTCCCATGATCTGGAGAATGGAAGGACATCGAGCCCACCAAACCATTCTTTGAAACTGTCTGCAATTAAATTTGCTAGATAAGGGAAGTCATGCGTTACTATTTCCGTTTCCCTAAGCCAGGCGGTGGGATCTTCGGAATCTCTACTAGCGTGTACGTTGTCCTGTAACAGCATACGGCTGTCTTTATGGACGTATGCTTTCTGCTCTGACATAACGAAGATCCCCTTTGCATCTTGATTAAGAAAACTATCTTCCCTAGTAACAACTAATTAACTATATTTTACTCCCTTTCTTTGTGCATTGCATTATATTTTCATCATTTCCGGGACTTTTTTTTAGGACCAAAGAA
>NZ_CDRJTB010000044.1:0-53363 GCF_976954365.1 Paenibacillus sp. Marseille-Q9583 | reverse complement strand
CAAATAAAAACACGCGCTCTTTGGGCGCGTGTTTTGACGTTTATTTTGAATGGAATCTAGCAATGACGCTCTATTAGTAGGGATATGCACACGCATTTCATTATGCTCAGCATTTAATAAAAGGAGAGGAAGTGATGAAATGACGGAGACCGAGTTTATTGCGAAGATCGCAAATTTTGCTGTGAAGGACATGCAGATCAGCAAGGTTCCGGCATCGCTAACGATAGCTCAAGCGGCGCTAGAATCAGGCTTTGGCAGCAGCGGATTGACTGTTAAGGCCAACAATTTGTTTGGGATTAAAGGTAGCGGACCAGCCGGTAGTATTACTGTGCAAACTACTGAATATGTTAATGGTAAAGCTGTTAAAGTAGAAGCTCTTTTTCGGGCCTATAACAACTGGGGAGAATCTGTTGCGGATCATTCCGTGTTGATTGTGAATGGTGTTTCGTGGAATCGTAATCTTTACAGCAAAGTGCTTGGTGCTAGTGGCAAGGTAGCCGCACAAGAGATTGCTGCCGCTGGCTATGCTTCCGACCCAAACTATGCAGCAAAGCTAATCCAAATCATGAATACCTACAATCTGTATAAATATGATGATGAAGCTAAGGAAGGTGATGACGAAATGTCGGCAGAGGATAAACAAAGGCTGGTTAGTCTGGAAATGGAAATAAAGGAATTGCGTGCTGTTATTGTGAGCCTTACGGATAGCAAGGATACGCTAAAAACAGGAATGCAGGAACAAGGCCAGTCGATTACTAAGCTTTCAGATCGTGTGACTTTAATCGAAGGCCGAGCAGTGATGAATGTACCTCCATGGGCTGAAGCGGCAGTGAAAGCAGCGAGTGCTGCAGGGCTGCTGGATACACCGTCAGGTGGCAGTTATGACTTCTATCGCATAATAACAGTGCTGAACCGTGCAGGCTTACTTGTTTCTGGTAGTGGAAAATGAAATAAGGAGGATTAAACACCATGTATAATGATGCTCTCAACAGTGTGCTTGCCTTTGCTTCTGTGCTGGCTGTTTTTGTAATGGCACTTGTACAACTTGTGAAGAATAGCGTGCAACTTCCGCGGAATATTGTACCGGTTGTTGGATTAGCTATTGGCTTGCTGGTTGGAGCAGTGGCCTATCCGTTCACTGATATGAATCTGATCCTGCGGCTTTGGGCTGGAGGGCTAGCAGGACTTTCGGCGACGGGGTTATTCGAGCTTGCTTTTAACAAAAGGGATGGAACTAAAACAGACGATAAATAGACTCAGCCTATCAGGTATATAAAACAATCGTTTTATACAGGTATTGTGACTATGCAATCTATCGAGAACCCTAATATATTATCTTATGTCAATTATAAAGGGGGTGCAACGATGGGAACTTATCTTGATGGAAGAACGTCGCAAAATGCCAGCCTAGCCAACTCTATAGCTATTCCTATAACAGTTCTAAATACTCCACAGTTGTTTGGACAGATTGGGTTGTTAACTGCTGGAGTGACTACAAATCCGCGTGTGCTGCTTAAAGGAACGATCTCTGTAACGCTTCCTTTAGCTTTAGTAGGAATCACAATTACGATTGTAAGAGGAACCTTGCCAACCGATCCGCTTATATATTCTGCTACTTCAACTTTTGGTCTAAGTATTTTGGCTCCGCAAGTCATAACCTTTTCAGCAGACGATTTCTTACCTGCAATCACACCTCAACTCACTTATACAGCATTTGTTTCATCTAATCTACTCGGCACAGTTCGTGTGGGTCCAGAAAGCTTTGACGGTATTTTAGTTTCTGATTAATTGCAGAGCATTTAACCTCACTGGTTGCCAGTGGGGTCTTTTTTTTAACTGTTCGCCCAATCTTCTAAGAAGATGATTACATATCTTATGATGTATTCTAAAATACGGAGGAGGTCTTCTCATGGGTGCAGAATTTGGCGGGGTTGGTGGCGCTTTTACTTCCACAGGCGCGATTTTGGTATTGTTCATCTTATTGGTAATTATTACGAGCGCATGCATATTCTAAAGATATAAAAAGTCTGCTTCTGGCATTCGTGCTGGAAGCAGACTTTCTTTATGGTACTTTTCAATTTATGCCATGCACAGCAAAAGTAATTAGGATTCTACTCTCGTATTGAAGTACATAAAAAATGCTGATCGGGATTTCTTCCATTATTGTATTATTAATCATTGTCGTATCGGTGGGAAGCTTTTATTTCTATCATGTAACCCCGAACATGACTGTCTGACAAAAGACTGCCGAAAGGTAGTCCTTTTGTGATGTATATACTCTTTAGCGAATTTATTGTGTGAGTTTGCTTTTTATTCACATATAGATGCAATATATAAATTGCATTATGTAATAAATATATTATAATTCTGGTTATAGGGAGGGATAATAATGAAAAAAAGTAAAATGAATGATGAACGAATTGTATCTCAAAGAAGAACGATTCAGAGTGATGCTTATCAAATATTAGTATATTGTTTGCTGATTTCAGTACTGATTCAACAATTCATAATGAATGCTCCGTTTGAGCAATTTGCAGTCGAGTTTTTCTGTTTGATTGGTAGTGGAATATATATAACGATACGGCACTTGTCTGTTGGTGTTGATATTTGGGATTCCCAAAGAAACACAAACAAAAAGCTGCTTATAAACAGCATTATTTCAGGCGGAATTTGTGTTTCGTTGCTTATAGTTTTGGCGGGAGAAAGAAATGTAAGGAATAATATTTTAATCTTTGTATCTTTTACAATTGTTTATTTTCTTACACACCTAGTGTTACGGAATATAAACAAAAAAAGACAACAGCAAATCGATGATGAATTAGGTAGTGATGATACAGTTGAATGAAATGCGCGGATTTTTAGTAGATTTTTAAGATAGCGAGGAATCAAGCCTACGATCTGATGGTTTCCAGACAGGACAACATTAAGCGAACCCGTCAACCTTAAGGGGGCGGCGGGTGTCTTTCATTGTCCGATACTAGTAATTTTGTATTGATTATTACATATATAAAAATAACTTTTAATGTCTTTAACATAAATTCGGGGCCCTATCTCTAGGGCCCCTTTCATGGGAGAGGAGAAACCGGACGAAGAGCTTATGGGGAAACGTAAGCCTGCTCCGCGGTTGTCTACGACATTTGTGGTGTCGATAATTACATGATGTCCCTGGAAGCCCAGTCTTATACATAAGGGAGACTTATTTATCGGAATAGTCTTGATCTTTCCATTTTTCATATCTAGACATATTTTTTATTTCATCGCGCAAATGTGTTACGATAGGCGTGGACTTATGCCCTTTTGGGTATAACAAACAGAGACATAGAGCGGGTGATTGACGGTGAGAGTGGTATCGGGAAGTGCAAAAGGAAGACCACTAAAAAGTGTGCCGGGAAGTGGAACAAGACCTACAACCGATAAGGTGAAGGAAGCTGTATTCAGTATGATCGGTCCATATTTTGAAGGTGGAGCGGTACTGGACTTGTTCGCAGGTACAGGTGGTTTGGGTATCGAAGCTTTAAGCAGGGGGATGGAAAGCGCCGTATTTGTAGATATGGATCCCAAGAGTATTGACACCATTCGTGCCAATTTGAAAGCGACTAATCTTGAAGCGAGTGCGCAAGTGTACCGAAATGAAGCAGGAAGAGCACTCAGTGCATTGGAGAAGCGGGGACGTGTTTTTGATTTAGTCTTTCTAGATCCTCCCTACCGATTGAAGCATGGAGATGAGCTGATGCTATCTATGGTAGAAAAAGGAATGCTGCAAGAGGACGCAATCATTGTTCTGGAGCATGAATCAAGTTATGCCTATCCTGAGGATATCCCAGGATTTTATAGGCTGCGTCAGGCCGTATACGGAGAAACGACAATTTCTATTTATCAGTATGAAGCTAATCCTTCTGTGGAAAGCGAGACTGGTGAGGAGGTAGAGAATGAGTCAGCAAATTAGAAAAGAACGTGTTGCCATCTATCCAGGCACCTTTGATCCCGTGACTATGGGACATATGGATATTATTCGGCGCGCATCCAAGCAATTCGACCGTTTAATCGTAACGGTGCTTAATAATTTGAGTAAGAACCCGCTGTTTACTGTAGAAGAGCGGACAGAGCTTTTAAGACAGGCAACAGCTGATATTCCCAATGTGGAAATCGACAGCTTTAGGGATCTATTAGTCAATTATGTTCGTCAAAAAGATGCTCAAGTCATTGTACGTGGTATTCGTACCGTAACTGACTTTGAATATGAACTGCAAAACGCATCCATCAACCATAGTCTGGATCCGGATGCGGAAACGATCTTTATGATGACTAATCCGAAATATTCCTATTTAAGCTCCAGCGTTGTAAAAGAAATTGCCCATTTTGGTGGGAATGTGTCTGACTTCGTGACGCCTGAGGTGGAACAGGCGATGAAGCTTAAATTTAATCGAGCCGATGGCGAAAAGCGCTAACGAGATATATCGTTGCGGATAATGCCAGTAGGATGATTAGCAGAAGCGATTGCAAACTAAGCAACTGTGGAAAAGAGCTCCATATGGCAGTTACATTAATGGTTCTGTTTGGTATGGATTGTGAATCAGCGAGCGCAGGCAAAGCAGCCTCACTTATTACTAAAAGTGGTTTCCATAGTAGCAGTGTTAATAAAAAAGCATAAACGCCATGCATCAGTCGAACGACAGCGTAGGGGAGGAATCGGACACCTGCCTCTTTAAGCATTGTCAGTACTTGCAGTTGTGCGCAGAGTCCGCTCCAGCCAAGTGCAGCGGAAAGTAAGGCCAAGCCTAATACTCCTGTTGATCCGGCGCCGATGCTCGTGAGCCCTTTGCTTATGGCGTCGGCTCCTAAATGAACCTCCAGCAAGCCTGCTGGTAGAGCAGCTGGTAATGCAGGAAGTACCGTAGTAATGATATTGATGACCACGGCGAACATAATCATGTAACCGCCCACAACCATCAAATTTTGTACCGCTGTAGCTACTGACTCCCCAAGAAGTCTACCGAAGCTTCGGCCATCTCTTGATCTGGCTTCAGTGGCTGCAAGTTGGACACGACTATATAAAGAAGGTCGTTTGGTATTCGTGCTTTCTTTTACAGAAGGCTGCGGATTGTCTAGCCGGCCATTTAACAGAGCATCTGTATAACTGGCCAGAAGTCCTGAAACCCAGTGGATAGCAAGTAGAAAGTAACCTGCTGTAGGACTATGTAGGAAAGCTACACCGATCACAATGAGCAGGGTTACTGGACTGGCGAAATGCGTAAGTGAAGCAAGACGAGCGGCTTCCTTGTCCGAAATGCTGCCCTGCTTATGAAGCTGCATTACACCTCCGGCCCCACCGGGGAATCCAGCGGTGATTCCAAGCGCCAAAGTCCAGCCACTCGCGCCAGGCAGTCGAAAGACCTTTTTCATCAATGGTTCCAGGAGCACTCCGAAACCATGTACGAAGCCCGAAGCGGTTAGCATCTCAGACAGCATCAAGAAGGGTAGAAGTGCAGGGAATACGAGTGTCCACCAGAGCTTTAACCCTTGGAGAGAAGCCTCGAAAGAGCTTTCTGGGGAGATGATGATGGCAATGGCTAACAGGATTGCGATCACCCCAGATAAAAAAGGTGTGGAGCGACTAGCTAGCCGGCGAATTTTTGTATTGTTCATTTCTAGAATCACCTCTTCATAACTTAAGGCATAGCGGATGTGTTATCAATTTATGCAGAGTAGACAACCATCATGCCAAACCACTAGTCGAAGCGGTAATGAAGTTCAAACATTCATATCCTAAATGTGCCGTGGGAAAGAAGGGAAGAGTAGTGAAGCAGTTGAAGCATCGGCCGGGATTCCGTGCCACAGCTTACCTCTTTACGTTTGTAGTTATCGTGTATGTATTTGTTTTTATGAACACCCCGTACATTGTATATCAACCGGGTAGTGCCTCTGAAGTTGCCCCTATGATTAAAGTGGAAAATGCTGATCCAGCTGAAGAAGGAACCTTCATGATGACTACAGTATCCGCTAGTTATGCTAATGTGGCGTTGCTGGTCGCCACTGTTTTTAACTCCAATTCAGAGGTTGTGCGGAAAGAAACACGGTTAGGAGATAAGACTGAAGATGAGTATGCTGCGGAGCAGGTTTTTTATATGAACAGCTCGCAATCTTACTCCGTTCAGGCGGCCTATCATGCTGCAGGAATTCCGTATGAGGATGTTGTGGATTATTTGTATGTTTTTTCAGTTCCGGTTGCCAGTAATAAAGGACAATTCCAGCCCGGTGACAGAATCATAAGTGTAGAAGACCAGAAGGTGCCTGATCCAGAAGCACTTTCTGCTTTACTTTCAACAAAAAAAATCGGTGATCAGGTCGCTGTTGTTTTACAAAGAAACGGTAAGGAAGTAAAGGAACAAGTGACACTTGTTGAGATCAAAGATAAAGATGGTACTGCAGTTCGACCGGGTTTTGGAGTCACTATAGCTGCAGTTCAAAAGGTAAAACCTAAAGAACAAGGCAAAGCGGTCAGCTTTGTGGATACGAATGTTGGCGGTCCTTCTGCAGGTCTGATGTTCACTATGGAGATTTACAACCGTCTTACGCCTGGTGATTTAACCAAAGGTCATAGGGTTGCAGGAACGGGCACGATCGACGCTGAGGGTGAGGTAGGTGCTATCGGTGGAGTGAAGCATAAGATTGTTGCTGCAGATCGAGAAGGGGCGGAGATTTTTTTCGTTCCTGTTAAGAATTACGACGAAGCCAAAACGAAAGCTGATAAAATCGGCACATCGATGAAGTTGGTACCCGTATCGACACTGGATGAAGCACTGAAGTATATGGAGGAACTACCGGTCAAACCATGACCGGAGGTTCCAAATAATCGCGATACATATCGGTTCTGTAAGGTTCTCGAAAAGCTCCTGCGAAAGCAGACGCGGCTTGAAGGTCTCGCTCAAGTTGTGGATGGGAGCACAGTGACGGCCGCATGATGATGGGTAAGGTTGCTTTTTGTTTCATCTCTTTGAGGAGAGTTCGTCCACTTTCTCTAAAACCAAGGATTCGAATATATCCGGGCCCCTCCGCTAGTACAGAAGGGGTCATTTCTTCCTTTGTATGATTTAGCAAAATGTGTAGTAGTAGACGTTGCAGTCGTGTATGCGTATAACGCTTGCTCTTAAGGGCTTGAAGCAAACCCGAGATCGAGAATTGCTCAAGATCGGGCATAAGACGAAGGATTCTATTCTCCAAGCCTTCATTCATGTCTTGGATGGTTCGTAGCTCGGCAGCGTTACGTGTAGAGAGCAGGTGACGGAGGGGAGCTCGGAAATGCTCCAATGCCAGAGGACCTCTACCTGCTGCATGCTCTCTTTCTAATATGGACACGCTATATTCCGGCATGTATGCTGCTGGAGAGCCGCCTTCTTGCAGCAGCTTGCGAATAGCAGTGGCGCTTGCGATCGATGAGCCAACTTGCAAAGGATCATGGAATCCGGCTGCCGTTCGCGGAACAGTTAGCGGCTCGATCTTGCTATTTAGCCGCTGCAAAGCGATGAGATAATGCAAGCCAAGGCTGTTATTCGGCTGGCGCAGCAGCTCGTCAGCATCGCCGGGACTCTCCTCTTCATGGAGAGTCCCTTCAAAGGCCGCCGCCGCCGCTGCGCTGTACGCGGCGGGGAAGCTCGCTCCGAGCGCCATGCGGCGGCGGATCTCGCTCTGAAGTTCGCTGCTTTCCTCTGCCAGATACTTGGCCAGAGGAAGCAGCGAACCCAAAGTGCCGGCTTCGGAGCCGAAGCACAAGCTGTCCACGACCCCGGTCGCTTCCAGCAGTGCAACTGCTCCGAAGGCGAACCATTCTGCCGGCTGTACAGCATAGGCCACCGGCAGCTCAATGACGAGGTCGGCGCCCATTCGTAGCGCCATCTCTGTCCGGGCTTGCTTGCTTACCGCCGCCGGCTCGCCGCGCTGAGTAAAGGGACCGCTCATGACGACAATGGCGCGCTCAGCGCCAGATAGTCTTTTGGCTTCGGTGAAGTGATGGACATGTCCGTTATGTAATGGATTATATTCTGCTATTATTCCAACTGTTGTCACTGCTGCTTCCCTCCGTATGTAACCATTATCAGTTCGCATATACTGTCATTTTGATTTACACTAATAGTTATATCATAATTCTCTCCAATTTCTGAAACAATATAAAGGGAAAATGGTTGACAAAGGTATATAATACTAGGTATAATAAATTTTGTTTGTTTGGGAGTGATAAGTTATGCAGATTCACTTTCGCAAATTAGCGAATGCCGACGAACCGTTACATATTCACGATGTTGTGGATGTCAGCGAGGTAGTCAAAGGGCGCAAGGATATTCTAGCTGTTGCTCCGCTCTCAGTGGACCTTAAAGCGCTGCCCGCGGGAACCGATTGTGTGAACGTGGTGGGAAAACTGAGTGGAGATGTGGACATTTTATGTTCACGTTGTCTCACGGAGGTCAAAAGTGATTTGAACATTCCTTTTGCTGAGACTTTCAAGTGGCTTAAGCAGCCAGTTCTTCCAGATGATGACGAAGATGAGGAACTCATTTACGTCAAGGATGAGGTTGTGGATCTTATTCCTTATGTGGAAGAAAATTTCGTACTGCACTTACCGGATTCGGTATTGTGCAAGGCAGACTGTCTTGGTCTTTGTCAGAAATGCGGACAGAACTTGAACGAAGGCACCTGCAGTTGCGACAACACAGTGATCGATCCTCGACTCGCTGGGTTGAAAGACTTTTTCAAATGAAACATTACAACAAAACACATTCTGCTCTGAGGAGCAGGCTGACAGAAATATCACAAGGAGGTGGAACACATGGCAGTACCACAACGTAGAACGTCTAAAACACGCCGTGACAAACGTCGCACCCACTTTAAGTTGGTTGTGCCGGGCATGGTGAAATGCGAACAATGCGGAGAGTTGAAATTGGCTCACCACGTATGTAAAGTTTGCGGAACTTACAAAGCAAGAGAAATCATCAAACAATAGTTTCGGAATAAGTAGTACTTCACTATCGGTGAAGTACTATTTTTTTTGAAATATAAGAATATATAAGTTTCACGCTATACATTATCCTTATATTTTTTGCACAAACGCTTACCGTCTATTAGGGACGCTGAGGCGTTTATGCTTATCCAAACATAAGCCGCCCAGAAGTCAATGCTTTATTTTTGGTGCGGCATGCTTTATACTACATATTAGTACCTGGTTCTAAATAATGTTTAAGGTTATTTGACCTAATATAACAGCGGCCATTCAAGCGGCCGAATGCTTTCTTTAAAATATAAGAAAGTATAAGTTATGCACCTATACTTGATGTCTTATATTTCTCGCTTAAACGCTTATCGTCCATAAGGACGCCGAAGGCGTTTATGCTTGGCACGTGCCAGGAGGTGAGCCGCAATCGAGCGGATGTCCAAGAAAGAACGTCAGCAACAGCTGCTACATATAATCGCAGGTAATCCTTTTGTAACGGATCGGGAGTTGACTCGTCAGCTAAAAGTTAGCATTCAGACGATTCGGTTGGACCGAATGGAGCTGGGGATACCGGAACTGCGTGAACGAATGAAGCAAATGGCAGAGCACTCCTATGATCAGGTGCGCTCTTTGCCTGCGGATGAAGTCATCGGAGACATTGTGGATTTACAATTGGACAAGAGTGGGATTTCGATATTTGAGATTCGCGAAGATCATGTGTTCTCTAGAAATGGGATCGCTCGTGGTCACTATGTGTTTGCTCAAGCGAACTCGCTTGCGGTTGCCGTAATCAACGATGAAATTGCTCTGACCGCTTCAGCCGATATACGTTTTGTACGCACAGTTCAGCTAGGTGAGAAGTGTATTGCCAAAGCACAGGTGCGGTCACTCGCCGGTAGGGGTGGCAAAGCAGAGGTGGACGTATTCACCTATGTCGGAGAAGAACTAGTGTTTCAGGGCCATTTTATAGTGTATCGGTCCGCAAATGATGAACACAGTGAAGGGGGTAACCATAGTGCTGATCGCCATTGATGCCATGGGCGGGGACAACGCTCCTGAGTGTAATGTCGAGGGGGCGTTGTCCGCGGCCGCGGAATGGAAAGATACGCAGATTGTGCTCGTTGGTGACGAAGCCAGATTAGAGCCGCTACTCAAAGACAAGCCATCTAATCTGACAATACGTCATGCAGGAGACGTCATTGGTTCTGATGAAGAGCCGGTTAAGGCAGTTCGTCGTAAAAAAGACTCATCCATGGTTGTAGCTGGACGAATGGTGCGTGAAGGTGAAGCAGATGCTATGATTTCATCGGGTAACACGGGTGCGCTAATGACCACAGGACTACTCGTAGTTGGCCGGATGCAGGGAATTGAACGTCCTGCACTGGCGCCTATGATTCCAACGCTTGACGATGTTGGGGTACTGGCTCTTGATCTTGGTGCTAACATGGATGCGAAGCCTGAACATCTGGTACAATATGCGCTGATGGGCAGCATTTACCGGAGCAAGGTTCATGGTATTGCTAAGCCGCGTGTGGGACTTCTGAATGTAGGGACGGAGCCTGGAAAGGGTAACGAACTGACGAAAGAAGCTTATCCGCTGCTTGAGAACTTACCAGGCATTAATTTTATCGGTAATGTTGAGGCACGTGACGTACTGACAGGGAATTGCGATGTGCTTGTCTGCGATGGATTTGCCGGTAATATTTTGCTAAAGTCTCTTGAGGGTACGGCGGGTGCTTTGTTCTCTTTGCTCAAGGAGCAATTTAGTCGTTCTCTGAAGACTAAGCTTGGCGCGGCTATGCTGATGCCGGAGCTTAGAGCTTTAAAGAGTAAAATGGATTACAAAGAGCACGGTGGTGCACCACTACTCGGTCTTAGCGGATTGGTAGTTAAGGGTCACGGATCTTCTGATGGAAATGCAGTTAAGAATGCGGTAAGACAAGCGCGGATTGCTCTACAAGCCGATCTTGTGCCAAGTATATCCAAGGAAATTAGCGGGAAGTGAGTGACGACATGAGACAGTTGCGACCGGTTGGAATTATAGGAACTGGGAAATATGTACCTGAGAAAATATTGACAAATAGCGATCTGGAAAAAATAGTGGAGACTAACGATGAGTGGATCGTAAGTCGGACAGGCATCCGCGAGAGACATATTGCTGCGCCTCACGAGGCAACTTCTGATCTAGCGTATGAAGCAGCACTCAAGGCACTTGATTCCGCTGGAATGAAAGCCGAAGATTTGGATCTTATTATTATTGCAACAGTAACACCTGATAGTGCTTTCCCTTCTACAGCCTGTATTTTGCAGGATAAACTGGGTGCTAAAGGCGCTGCGGCTTTTGACTTGTCAGCAGCCTGCTCTGGTTTTGTATACAGCTTAGCTACTGCGGTTGGCTTTATTCAGAACGGAATGTACAACAATGCACTTATTATAGGTGCGGATACTTTATCCCGCATCACAGATTATACGGATCGCAATACTTGTGTCTTGTTTGGCGATGGAGCAGGTGCAGTTATCATTGGTGAGGTTCCGGAAGGTCGTGGTTTCCAATCCTTTGATCTGGGTGCTGAAGGCTCTGGAGGGAACTTGCTTAAGCTAGAAGCCGGCGGTTCGCGCTTGCCTGCCTCTCAGCAAACTGTTGAAGATAAGAAGCATTTCATTTATATGAATGGCCGCGAAGTCTTTAAATTTGCTGTTCGTGTAATGGGCTCAGCTACAGAGCGTGTGCTTACTAAAGCTGGTTTGGGTAAGGAAGATATCGATTTGTTCGTACCTCACCAAGCGAATATTCGTATCATTCAATCCGCTATGCAGCGTCTTGATTTGCCACCAGAGAAATGTGTGATTAATGTTGATAAATATGCTAATACTTCGGCTGCCTCCATTCCACTAGCGCTTGTTGAAGCGGCGGAAGAAGGACGTATGAAAGAAGGCGACACCGTCCTGATGGTTGGATTCGGCGGTGGCTTGACTTGGGGCGCATCTGTATTGATCTGGTAATAAGCTAAGACCGATATACGGGAAGGAGTTCATACTTATGAGTAAAATTGCATTCGTCTTTCCCGGACAGGGAGCACAAGCAGTTGGAATGGGCAAGGATGTTTATGATGCTCTTCAAAACAGCCGTGCAGTGTTCGAGAAAGGGGATGAAGTTCTCGGATTTCCACTAAGTAAGCTGATTTTTGAAGGGCCGGACAGTGAGTTGAAGCAAACAGTAAACACGCAACCAGCGCTTCTTACAGCAAGCGTAGCCTATCTTGAAGCTCTACGTGAACAAGGTTTGAAGCCGGATTATGTTGCTGGTCATAGCCTTGGTGAATACAGTGCACTAGTAGCTGCGGGTGTGTTGTCATATGAAGATGCTGTAACACTTGTACGCTTGAGAGGCCGTTTCATGGAAGAAGCTGTTCCAGGAGGACAAGGTGCAATGGCTGCAGTACTTGGCGCAGAACGTGAAGCGCTGGCAGCATTATGCCAAACTATCTCTGAAGAGAATGGTGTTGTAGAACTGGCTAACGTTAACTGTCCAGGTCAGATCGTTGTTTCCGGATCTCAGGAAGGCGTTAATGGTGTTGTGCAGCGTGTTAAAGAAGCTGGTGGCAAGCGGGCAATTCCGCTAGAAGTAAGTGGACCTTTTCACTCTTCTATGATGAGAGCTGCTGCAGATCGTTTGGCAGAAGAGTTGAAGAAAGTAACCTTCAATACTCCAAATGTACCTGTCATCGTTAACGTCACTGCATCACCGGTAACAGATCCCGAAGAAATTCGCGAACTGCTTGTTCGTCAGGTGTATTCTCCTGTGCTTTGGCAGGACAGTATTGAATGGTTGATTGCAGATGGTGTTGACACTTTTGTAGAGATTGGTTCTGGCAGTGTTCTGGCAGGTCTCATCCGCAAAATAGATAAAACAGTCAAAGTAATCAACATTAATACACTTGAAAGTGTCCAAACTGTTTTGTAAGAAATGGTTTAACATTTTGACAACAGCATCATGATTGAAAGGGGATTAGACTATGTTCTCAGCATTGCGGGGCCAAACAGCCCTTGTAACTGGCGGCTCACGTGGGATTGGTCGTAGTATCGCGCTTGCTCTTGCAGAACACGGTGTAAAGGTGGCCGTGAACTATGCAGGAAGTGAAGCGGCGGCACAGGAGACTGTGGCCCGTATTGTCGAGCTTGGCTCGGAGGGTATTGCACTCCGTGGAGATGTCGGCAATAGTGAACAGGCCGAGAGCCTTGTGAAAGAGGTTCTTAATACCTGGGGACGTATTGACATTGTTGTCAATAATGCCGGTATTACTAGGGACAACTTGATTATGCGCATGAAAGAGGAAGAGTTCGATCAAGTGATCGAGACGAATCTGAAAGGTGTGTTTAATTGCCTTAAGGCAGCAACACGTCCGATGATGAAACAGCGCTATGGCCGAATCATAAATATTTCCTCGGTTGTGGGCGTGACAGGTAACCCTGGTCAGGCTAATTACTCTGCAGCTAAGGCTGGTGTCATCGGTTTAACGAAGGCATCGGCTCTTGAGCTTTCTTCGCGGGGCATCACTGTCAACTGTATTGCTCCTGGGTTTATTGATACAGATATGACACGTGAGCTCTCTGAAGAGGTTCGCAGTGAGCTAGAGAAGGGCATTCCACTAGCTCGCCTTGGGCGTCCGGAAGAGATAGCTATGGCAGTTGTATTCCTGGCTTCAGAAGGCGCCGCTTATATGACCGGCCAGACACTACACGTGGATGGCGGGATGTATATGTAATACTCCTTTGAAAATATAAGAAAGTATAAGTTTCACACTATACTTTATCCTTATATTTCTCGCTTAAACACTTACCGTCCTTATAAAGACGCCGAAGGGTTTTATGCTTGGGAGAAATTACGCTGTTTTAAATATGAAATGTGAGGGATCAGGAAAGCGTTTTTTGCGGTCTATGGTATTTTGATCTCATATCTCGTATAATACCAAAAGAGGAGGTGAACCGGATGTCCGATGTATTAGAGCGTGTAAAACGCATTGTCATCGACCGCTTAGGTGCCGATGAAGCTGAGGTAACATTAGAAGCGTCTTTCAAAGATGATTTAGGTGCTGATTCTCTTGATGTAGTAGAATTGGTTATGGAATTGGAAGATGAATTCGACATGGAAATCTCTGATGAAGATGCAGAGACGATTACGACCGTGGGTGAAGTTGTGAAGTACATACAATCTCATACCTAGAGTCATATGATTGAGAGTCCCGTTCCAACTTGGGCGGGGCTTCTCCTCATTTATACAGCATTAAAGATGTATTACAGGTTGCCATGTGCAGCTTCATAGGGATTATAACAGAACCGCGGAAGCTTTAATGATGCGGTGATCGCTGTTCATATAGTAATAATTTGCAGTATATAAGTACTGAATATAATGTATACAGCCTATAGATGGGGTGATTGTGTTTGAGTCATAGAGTGGTTGTAACCGGGATGGGCGTAATTACGTCACTGGGGAAAGACTTGGAGACGTTCTGGGATAATCTGATGAGCGGTAAATCAGGTGTATCGATGGTTGAAGCGTTTGATGTCAGTGAATACACTACGCAAATTGCTTCATCAGTTAAAGACTTTGATCCTGAGGCGCTTTTTGGCCGCAAGGAAGCCCGCAAGATGGACCGTTTTGTACAATTTGCAGTGGCTGCCGGTGAAGATGCATTGAGAGACAGTGGACTTAAGATCGGTGAAGATATCGATGCTGAACGGATCGGTGTATCTGTTGGTTCGGGTATCGGTGGTCTTGGTACTTGGGAAGACAATCATAATCTGTTGCTTGAAAAAGGGCCAAAACGGGTTAGCCCGTTCTTTATCCCGATGATGATCGCTAACATGGGTTCTGGGCAGCTGTCGATTAACCTCGGTGCAAAGGGACCGAATACGACTACAGTGACGGCCTGTGCTACAGGAAGTCATTCCATTGGGGAATCATTCCGTCTGATTCAACGTGGAGACGCGGATGCTATGATCTGCGGTGGTTCGGAAGCGACCATTCGTCCAACAGGAATGGCAGGATTCTGTGCAATGAGAGCGATGTCCACTCGTAATGATGAGCCGGAGAAGGCTAGTCGGCCATTTGATGTAGATCGCGATGGTTTCGTTATGGGAGAGGGCGCTGGGATCTTGATTCTGGAATCCCTTGAACATGCTGAGAAACGTGGAGCGAAGATTTATGCTGAGGTAATTGGCTATGGTCTAAGCGCTGATGCTCACCATATGACTGAACCGGATCCAGATGGTGCAGCACGCTGCATGAAGATGGCAATCCGTGATGCTGGTATCTCTCCTGAAGATATTGATTACATCAATGCACATGGTACTTCAACGCCTGTAGGAGATCGATCAGAAACGGCTGCTGTTAAGAAAGCATTAGGCGAACATGCCTATAAAGTAGCTATTAGCTCAACGAAATCCATGACAGGTCATCTTTTAGGTGCTGCTGGTGGAGTTGAAGCTATTATCTGCGGACTTTCTTTGCAAAAGGGCATGATTGCTCCAACGATTAATTTGGACAACCAAGACCCGGAATGTGATTTGGATTATGTACCAAATGTTCCACGTAAAGCGGATCTTGATATTGTAATGTCGAATTCATTTGGATTCGGGGGACATAACGCAACAGTTATTCTAAAAAAATATAATCAGTAAGGGGACAGCGCGGTGAAAGGAGAACTGAAGCAGTTACAACAGCAACTTCAAATCCAATTTCACGATTCTGTGCTTCTGAAGCAGGCCTTTACCCATGCATCTTATGTGAATGAACACCGTTTCAATCAGCATCAGGACAATGAGCGTCTCGAATTTCTAGGGGATGCTGTACTGGAGCTGACGGTTTCTGAATATTTGTACAATTTGTTGCCAGATCGACCTGAAGGGGAACTGACCAAGCTACGTGCCGCTATCGTATGCGAGCCTTCGCTGGTTAAGTTCGCTGAGAGTTTAGGTTTTGGCCGTTATGTACTGCTGGGAAAAGGGGAAGAACTTACGGGCGGACGTACTCGCCCGGCCCTGCTGGCTGATGTGTTCGAATCCTTCGTGGGAGCGCTTTATCTTGACCAAGGGCTGGAAACTGTACGGTCTTTTCTTGATAATCACGTATTTCCACTTGTGGAGACGGATGGGAAACTGCAAATGCAGATGACCGATTATAAGACGGAACTGCAAGAGCTAATTCAGCAGCACAATATGGGTACGTTGGAATATCGGATCATTGAAGAACGGGGACCCGCGCATGAGCGTGAATTCGTCTCTGAAGTGTTAATGACTAACCGTTCACTTGGTAAAGGGAGCGGCCGCTCGAAGAAGGAAGCAGAGCAGCAGGCTGCAGCAGCTGCACTGTTGCATCTGAAAGAAGATGGTGCCTGAATTTTGCATCATGTGGACAAGCGGAGGAGAGCAGCAAAGGTCTGAATACCGGCGTTTAGGCGGAGCTCAGACCGTTGCTGCTCTTTTTCGAAAGAATAGCCAAGCTTGATTTTGAAGCTATTTTAGGCGAATAAACGCTATGGTATAATGGGTCAGAGGTGATAGGCAAGTATGTTTTTGAAACGGATAGAATTAGCTGGTTTTAAATCATTTGCCGACAAAACAGAAATGGAATTTGTGCGCGGAATAACGGCCGTAGTGGGTCCGAACGGAAGCGGCAAGAGCAATATTTCTGACGGCATACGCTGGGTACTCGGCGAACAGAGTGCTAAATCACTGCGTGGCGGCAAGATGGAAGATATTATTTTTGCCGGTAGTGACGCTCGTAAAGCTGTGAATTATGGTGAAGTATCACTTACGCTCGATAATGAGGATCACACGCTTCCATTGGATTTCAGCGAAGTTACAGTGACTCGGCGTGTTCACCGTAGTGGTGAGAGTGAATATTTAATTAATAAGCAATCCTGCCGACTGAAGGATATCACAGAGCTGTTCATGGATACCGGTATCGGGCGTGAGGCTTATTCGATTATCGGACAGGGTCGGATTGAAGAGATTCTGAGTACTCGTTCCGAGGATCGGCGAGGCATCTTTGAAGAGGCATCGGGTATTGTAAAATATAAATCGCGCAAAAAAGATGCAAGTCGAAAGCTTGACGACACGGAGCAAAACTTGCTTCGTATTCACGATTTGATTAGTGAGCTTGAGGATCAGATTGGTCCCCTAAAGGATCAATCGGAGAAGGCTATTCGCTTTAAAGAGCTTCGGGAACAACTGAAGCATCAGGAAATTTCAGTCTATGTGCATCAGATTGAAGGCATTCATACAGCATGGCAGGAAGGTAACGCTAAGCTCGAAACTTTAAAGGATGAGCAACTAGAGCTATCTACAGTTGTCTCTGCTCATGATGCGAAGCTGGAAAGCGGACGTGCTGAACTGCGCGCGTTAGAAGAACAGATTGAGAAGCAGCAAGAGCAATTGCTCCGTTATAGTGAGGCTTATGAGAAGAGCGAAGGTTACGGGGAAGTGTTGAAGGAACGCAAGCGTAATCTTGAGAGCAACCGTGAACAGTTAATGCTTACATTAGGTTCTGTAGGTGAGCGTTCTGCGGATCGACAGCGTGAGCTTGGAGATTTAGAAGCTAAGCTCGAAGCATCCCGGCTTAAGCTTGTTGAGCTTCGGAAACAGATCGAAGCGGAAGAGGCGAGACTCGAAGGTGTCGCTGACGGTATTAGTCAGAGCCAGGAGGAGAAGCTGAAAAGTGCACTCCTGGAGTTAATGAACCTTATGGCGAATGCACGTAACGAAATTCGTTACGCGGATCAACAGAAGGAGAACCTGGAGCGTCGTATGAGCCGCAGTGAAGAAGAAAGCGGCAAATGGACTGCACGGCATGATGAGCTGTCTGCTAACCAGAAAGGGCTAAAAGACAAGATTGCCCAGCTTGGAAAGGAACTAAGCAATCTTCGTGGTGCTTATATTACTGAAAGTGAACAACTTAGTAAACGTCAGAAACTGATTGAAGAGACGCAATCAGGTCTGAGAAAGTGGGAACAGAAGCGGGAAGCACAAGTCTCCCGTCACGAGACCATGAAAGAAATGCAGGATGATTTCGATGGCTTTATGCTTGGGGTTAAAGAAGTTCTCAAAGGAGCTCGTAAAGGGCAGCTTAACGGTGTGCATGGTGCGGTTGCTGAACTCATCTCCGTTCCGGAGAAGCTGGAAATGGCTGTTGAGACTGCGCTGGGAGCATCGCTGCAACACGTGGTTATGGATAATGAGAGCGTGTCTCGTCAAGCGATATCTTTCCTGAAGCAACGTCAATTGGGACGAGCTACTTTTCTACCACTCGATGTTATCCGGCCACGCCAAATTTCCGGTAGCGACCGAGGAATGGTGGAAGATGCTGAAGGTTTTGTTGGAATTGGTTCCGAACTCGTTGGATACGATGATAAGTATGCAAGTATTGTTGGCAGTTTGCTTGGTAATGTAGTTATTGCTGAGAGCCTGGAGCAGGCCAACCGCATCGCCGCTAGATGCCAGTATCGTTATCGTGTGGTTACGCTAGAGGGTGATGTAGTCAATGCCGGGGGCTCGATGACTGGTGGTAGCCAGCATAAGAAGAACAATAGCTTACTTAGTCGTAAACGCCAGCTGGATCAGCTGAGCAGTGAGATCGAAGAGAGCGAGCGTCAGATTGTTAAGCTGAAACAAGGCATAGCCAGACTTCGTGAAGAGCAGGAAAACGCTAGCGTGAAGCTAGAGGACCTGCGCCGTGATGGTGATGAGAAGAGACTGGAAGAGCAACGTGTTTCTGGCGATTTGAAGCAGCTTGAACAGGAGCTTGGGCATGTGCAGGAACAAGTGGAGAGCACAGGCGCGGAACGTAGCGGCTTTGAAAGTGAGGTCCGCACGCTTGAGGAGACTCGGAAACAAGCCTCTGCTGAGCTTGAACGTCTCGAGAAGGAAGAGAAGGAAGCTCATGAGGGTATCCGTAATGCCGAATCGGCGCGTAAAGCGAATGAATCCGCTAAGGAAGAGTTGCAAGGTAAGCTGACCAGTATGAAGGTTTCGGAAGGCAAGCTCGATCAGGAGATTTTCTCCTTGGAGGAGCAATTACGTCGTCTAAGGCAAGATGCGGGATCACAGGATAAAGAGCTGCGCCAGAATCGTAATCTGTTACATACGATCGAACAGGATTTGGCTAGTAATGCTTTGGAAACCGTGAAACAGAAAGAAGATTTGAATAGTTATCGTCTGAAGAAGGAAGAGACAGCCGGTACTTTGGATCTAGCTCGGGCGGAACGTTCGGCGTTAACCCGTAAGCTTGAGCTAGAGGAGGGCAAGACCAAGGATCAGCGTCAGGCACTTAGAGTCGTGGAGGACAAGCTGCGTTCTACTGAAGTTTCTGTGGGTCGTCTCGATGTTGAACTTGATAATATTCTTCGTAAGTTGAGTGATGATTATGAGCTAAGCTATGAACTAGCGAAGCAACGTTATCCTGTGCCCGAAGATGTGCCTGCCGCACAAGCGGATGTACAGCGTCTGAAACGCAGTATTTCTGCATTGGGCGAAGTGAACTTAGGTGCGATTGAAGAATATCAGCGTGTTCATGAGCGTTATACCTTCCTCAGTGGACAAAAAGATGACCTGGTCGAAGCCAAGACTACCCTGTATCAAGTTATCCGTGAGATGGAAGATGAAATGTCCAAACGCTTCAAACAGACCTTTGATGCGATCCGTAAACAATTCGGTACGGTATTCTCGAAGCTGTTCGGAGGCGGTCGAGCTGATCTCATGCTGCTGGATCCAGAACATATGCTTGAAACAGGTATAGATATTGTAGCCCAACCACCGGGTAAAAAGCTTCAAAACCTGCAGCTCCTATCTGGTGGGGAACGCGCCTTAACTGCGATGGCCCTCTTGTTTGCCATCCTGCAAGTGAAGCCGGTTCCGTTTTGCGTACTGGATGAGGTAGAGGCTGCGCTAGATGAAGCGAATGTCGTACGTTTTGCGCAGTATTTGCGTGAGTTCTCGGAACAAACGCAATTTATCGTCGTTACACACCGCAAAGGAACGATGGAAGAGGCGGATGTGCTCTACGGAGTGACGATGGAAGAAGGCGGAGTATCTAAGCTTGTCTCTGTACGTTTAGAGGATGAGGAAGCAGAGATCGCTTAACGGCTTGCCGAAATGGTGATTTTTTTAAGTATCTGCTTTCGAAGCGAGTTTTGTACGAAGTTAAATCAATGAAGTGTCGCTCACAAAACTTTTAGGAGGAAACAAATGAGCTTTTTCAGGAAGTTAAAAGAAAGCATTTCCGGCAAAACGGAAAGTGTAACCAAGCAATTCCGCGACGGATTAGAGAAAACCCGTAAAGGCTTTGTCGAGAAGGTAGCAGACCTGATTATCCGCCGTAAAAAAATAGATGAAGAGTTCTACGAAGAGCTGGAAGAAATCTTGATTGGTGCGGACGTAGGTGTTAATACAGTAATGACACTTGTCGAGGATCTGCGCGCCGAAGTGAAGCAAAAGCGAATTGAAGATGCCGCTGAGCTGCAACCCATTTTGTCCCGTAAGCTCATGGAATTGCTGCGCGGTGATGACGATAACAGCCTGAAGGAAAATCCGGATGGCATTACAGTTATCTTGTTCGTTGGGGTAAATGGAGTAGGCAAGACGACTACGATCGGTAAACTAGCACATCGTTACAAACAAGAGGGTAAAAAAGTTCTTTTGGCCGCAGGGGATACGTTCCGTGCCGGAGCGATTGAACAACTCGAAGTTTGGGGTCAACGTGCTGGCGTAGACGTAATTAAGCAACAAGCTGGCTCTGACCCAGCCGCTGTTATGTTCGATGCTGTTCAAGCGGCTAAGCAGCGGAATGTAGATATCTTGATTTGCGATACGGCAGGCAGACTTCAGAATAAGAGTAATCTGATGGAAGAGCTCAACAAGATTTTCCGCGTTATTCAAAGAGAAATTCCTAGTGCTCCGCATGAAGTACTGATGGTGCTAGATGCGACCACAGGTCAAAATGCGCTTACTCAAGCCAAGCTATTTGGTGAAAAGAGTGGGGTAACAGGGCTCGTCTTGACGAAGCTGGATGGTACAGCTAAAGGCGGAATTGTAGTAGCCATTCGTCAGGAAATGAACTTACCAGTGAAGCTCGTAGGGCTCGGAGAAAAGATGGAAGACTTGCAGCCATTTGATTCTCAGCAGTTCGTGCATGCTCTTTTTGCCGGATTAATTGCCGAGGAAGAGTCAGAAGAATCGGAAGAGTAAGTGTAATCCATCCCTACACATGATCATAAAGAAGTCATATTTACAAGGAATGTCCTCGAAGCTATATTTAGTTTATGAGGGCATTCCTTTTTAATAAAATGTTTGTTAGTTGTTAATGTAGTGACCTCTAAGGAATTCTTAAAAAGTACAAATGCATCGCGTAGGGTATCCCTTTAAATAACAGCTTTCCCTCACTAATAAGCTTCCAGAAGCGATATTCTATAAATGAGGTACTGATAAATAAATTCCACTGCCCTATAATTGCACCTACAATAAGTCCTGCATTTACGAAATGATCTCCCTGTTCATTCCTTTGCAGTTGCAGAATTAAGGATAGAATGTCTTCGTCATAGTATGTTTCGGGAACATTCGTTAGCTGACCATTGGACCAGATTCGAAGCATATCCTCAGTGTTGCTGATTTCTTGCCACTCCAGTTCATACTGTTTTCTCTGCGCGGAGGTAAGGGGCTCTGTATTTTCGGTGTTTTTGATAATAGCTTGCACAGCTTCGTTTGGGAGCTGACCCAGAGACTGGGGAGATAAGCCAATACTAAATTGTTCAACAATCCCTGGAAGCTCCCCATAACCTTCGATTGGATTTATAACATGAATAGGTTGCTTCCTCTCACTAAGAACAGAAAGTGCAAATCGTAAACCTGTCTGATCATGGGAGTTGTCTCCGCACCAAATAGTGATTTTTTTCTCCTCGGGAATTTCTTTTAAGGTCTGAATCATGGCTTCCAGTTTATGCTGGGGATTAAGATGATAACCCTGATCCGGAAATCGTTCCTGAAACCATAACTCACGGGCATGACACCCTTCATCATTATGTAATTTGCACAGCGGTCCAGCAGAGAACGTCTCATTAAATGAAAGTACTCTTATTAAATGACGACTACCTACACGACTAAGTGCAACCTTCATCGAACCAGCTTCTGATAAGCCAAATAAAATAAAAATATGATTCCGCCTAGCCTCTTCCTGCTCCATCGTCATAGTATATTTGTGCTTCATTTGTTCACTCTCCTAACGCTCCAAATTATACCATATAACTGAAATCACCTTCCCAGACAACTATATAAAAAAACCAACATATGAAAAATTCATAATAGTAATGCTTGTCACTACTCCTGCATACAATTCAATGAAGAAACTACATTTCAGCTCCGGCAACCTATATAAGAGAGAAAGGAAGCGATTCCAAAACCCGGAAATATTCAGAGATCACATTTCTCTGTTATATATATTGACATCGGCAATAGAATTTACGTATTATGGGAATACAAAACAATATTTTCATGGATATTTTCAGAAATTAAAGTATAGGTTGTTAGTAAAGATAACATTTATCGAAAGGAGTCGGGCTCATGTCCAAATTAGATCCTCTGCCAGGTCTGTCTCCGTATCCGCTGCAACATTTTTTCGATGAAATGTATGCAGATAAGAGAAATGTCCGGCCGCATTACAGACATGTGAATCGCATGTTTTCCGGAATGAGCTCCGAAGAGCTGCAGGGTAAACAGAATTTGATGCAGCGCAGAATGATGGAGGAAGGAATTACTTTTACGCTATACAATCCGGCTCAGGATCATCCCATGGAGCGTACGATTCCCTTCGATATGATTCCACGCATTATTCCTAAGAATGAATGGGAGAGGCTAGAGGCTGGAATTATTCAGCGTATCACGGCTTTGAATCTGTTCATTCATGATATCTACCATGAGCAGTACATCGTAAAGGATGGAATAGTCCCAAGGCGTATGATCATCTCCAACTGTTATTTCCGGCCAGAAATGGCTGGTCTAAGGGTGCCTGGTGGAGCCTACCTCACTACCTCGGGAATCGATCTGATCCGCCATCATGATGGGCAATATTATGTGCTTGAAGATAATCTACGAACGCCTTCAGGTTTTTCATATCTTTTTAAAGGCAGAACCCTTATGAATCAGTTGTTTCCTGAATTGTCCTTTGCCAGCTCCATCCGAGATGTTGAACATAGCTTGAATCGTTTCTTATCCGTTCTTCGCAGTCTATCACCCTCACGAAAGTCAGATCCGGTTATAGCACTCCTTACACCTGGGGAATACAATTCTGCTTATTATGAGCATGCTTTTCTAGCACAACAGATGGGTATACATTTGGTTGAAGGACGAGATTTGGTTGCAAAGGATCACAAAATATATTTGAAAGAAATGAACGGACTTCGCCGCGTAGATGTACTATATCGCCGTTTGGATGATGATTTCATCGATCCGTTAGCTTTTCAGCCGGATTCACTCCTAGGGGTGGCGGGTCTGATGAATGCGTATCGGGCAGGGAATGTAGCGATTGCTAATGCCCCGGGGACTGGTGTTGCTGATGATAAAGCGATGTATGTCTATGTACCGGATATGATTCGTTATTATCTGAATGAAGAACCGATTCTTGGGAATGTCCCGACCTATTTGCTAGGCAGGCTTGATGAACGTTTATATGTCCTTGAGAACCTATCTGAAATGGTTGTTAAGGAAACCTCTTTATCCGGGGGATATGGAATGTTGATCGGAAGCGAAGCTACGAAAGAAGAACTCGCTGAATTTCGAATGAAGATTATCGCTGACCCGGAACGTTATATTGCGCAGCCGATCATGTCTCTATCTAGAGCACCGGTATTGTCAGGTGGAACAATGGCACCGAGACATATCGATCTTCGAGCTTTTGTATTAATGGGTGCTGACCGTAAGCCACATGTTATACCTGGGGGATTAACACGGGTGGCTATGAAAGAAGGGTCTTTGGTCGTAAACTCCTCGCAAGGTGGTGGCGTAAAAGATACTTGGGTCATGGCTTGATTCAACCTAGTGAGGCTTGTTGATGATTAACAAAATGCAGCATCAATTTGTTAAATAAGGGAGTGGCTGGAGATGCTGAATCGAAATGCTGAAGCTTTGTTCTGGATCGGCAGATATATTGAAAGGGCAGAGAATCATGCGCGGCTAATCAATGTTCATTATCATATCCAGCAGGAAGAGGATTTTCATGAAGAAGGACATAAATGGTCAAGGTTAATCGATGCGCTAGGCGTTCGAGGTGAATATATGCAGCAGTTCGAAACCTTTTCCGAACAGGATGTCCTATCTTTCATAACACTTGATCTAGGCAATTCTAATTCATTATTCTCTTGTGTACATCATGCCAGAAATAATCTGCGAACACTCCGTCAACAGCTTCCAAGTGAATTATGGGATGTTGTCAATAGCTTCAACCTATGGCTTGGTGAGCGGTCTGTTGCAGATATTATGAGCGGCCCACATCAGTTCTATCAGCAGGTTAAGGAGCGTACAGCTATGTTTCTCGGAGCAGAGCAGTCGGTAATGCTTAGAGGGAATGAGTGGCATTTCATTGAGAGCGGACGGTTTCTAGAGCGGGCAGAGAATACAACTCGTATCTTGCAGGCAGTCATTGCCGCATGCAGATTTAAGGAGCTTAACGCGGTTTATACTCAGTTGCAGGCGGTGCTTAAATCTGTTAGTGGATACCAGGCGTTTCGACGTTATTATGCAGATGCTATGTCCCCGGAGAGTATTTTAGATTTCTTAATTGCGAATCCCAAATTTCCGCGTTCCATTCGTTTTTCTTTTCATCAGCTGGAAGAGCATTTAGCAAAGCTTGAACTGGATTCATCAGAGAAAGGTTCAGGCCATGAGAAGGTTATCCGGCAAGCGGGTAAGCTTAAAGCAGAGCTGGATTATATGGAAAAAGAAGAAATGTCCGGCGAGCTAGTGGAAGATGTGCTTAAATCGCTGGTGATATCCTGTCAAAAACTTGGTAAAACAATGGAGGGCGCCTTTTTTCGGCGAGAAGGAGTGTCTGTATGAAGATTCAAATCAATCATACCACCACATACAGCTATCCAGAGCCGGTTACGGACAGTGTCAATGAGATCAGACTCACGCCACGCACGAATTATCGCCAATCCTGTTACCACCATGAAGTGGATATTTACCCGCCAGCAAATCTATTAACCTATGAGGATTTCTTCGGGAATCGGGTCCATGCCTATTCGGTTAATAAGCCGCATACGGAGATGGTCATCCACACTAAAGCTACTGTAGTTACACTGGATAAAGCTCAGGGGACAGATCTCCCGAGAACATCTCTTGAAGAACAAATTAGATTGTTAAATGACGAGGGATTTCAGAACCGTTATATTGAGTTTATTTTGCCGACTCGTTATACCGAGGTGACGCCTGAATTAGTGGAGTTTGCCTCACAGTACCCTTTTAATGAAGCAGAGGATATGTATGAATGGATTCTTAAATTATCTGCGACGATTTATGAACAGTTCACCTATGACCCTGAGGCTACAAGTGTAAATACTACGGTAAAAAAAGCACTGAAGCTTAAACGCGGTGTATGTCAGGATTATGCTCATCTAATGATTGCTGTCTGCCGTAGTGTCGGTCTGCCGTCCAGATATGTAAGTGGATATCATTTTGTTGGTGATCTGCAAGGGAGCAATGCTAATTTTGAGCAAGCTTCACATGCTTGGGTGGAGACTCACATTCCGGGTACAGGTTGGCTTGGTTTCGATCCGACGAATAATGTTGAGGTCAATTGGCGTTACATTAAGTTAGGTCACGGACGGGACTACAAAGATATTGTACCTGTAAAAGGTGTATATCGTGGTGGAGCAGGCACTCTGACCGTGAAAGTGGATGTGCGGAAGCTGGACATTTAAATGGATCATTATAGATGAAACTCTCTGTTCAAGCTTTTGAACGGGGAGTTTTTTTGTGAAGATGATTCCAGTGTATATGTATTTGGGTAATCTTGATCCATAGTACATCACTAAGAGATTTTAAAGGAGAGATTACATATGAGTCCAAACATAGCTAAGAAACAAAGATTTATTGGAAAAACTGCAATTATAACTGGAGCGGGCTCTGGAATTGGTCGGGCTACCGCTATTAAGCTGGCGAAGGAAGGTGCTAATGTAGCGCTTTTTGATTTGAATCTTGAACGTACCTCATCTTTGGCGGATAAGCTGAACAAGTTTCGCAAAGATTGTGCATTGGCCATAGAGGTAGATACTTCAGATGAAAAAGGGATGGAGGAAGCCGTTCGCAGGACTGTCGAACAGTTCGGCGGCTTAGATGTAGTATTCGCTAACGCGGGAATCAATGGTGCGGTGGGACCAATAGAGGAACTGAGCCTGAGTGATTGGGAGCGCACGATGTCGGTGAACTTGACGGGGACCTTTTTGACCTTGAAATATACGATTCCTCATCTGAAGGATAAAGGGAAAGGTAGCATTATTATCACTAGCTCCATCAATGGGAATACTAGATTTGCCAGCTTTGGGTGGTCTACGTATAGTACTACCAAAGCTGGACAAGTAGCTTTTGCCAAAATGGCTGCACTTGAGCTGGCTAAGTTTAAAATTCGAGTGAATGTGATCTGCCCCGGGGCGATTGCTACCAATATAGATGAAACCACTGAAATGAACGAAGAAGTAGAAGCGATCGTCATTCCGATTGAATTTCCGGATGGTGCGCAGCCGCTGGCGGATGGGCCGGGTAAACCGGATAATGTTGCCGATCTAGTTTCTTTTTTGGCTTCTGATGAATCTATTCATATTACAGGTGCACAAATTGTGATTGATGGAGCAGAGTCCTTATTGTCCTAATTTAGAGATCGCTTCTCGGTATCGTTCATACCAAACGTTCCATTCAGCTTTTCGTGACTCCAGCGTCGTACCATCCAGAAGATGCTGGATCACGTCCAGACATACATGCCAGCCAGCTAAATCTCTGGGTGTGTGCGGCGTGAGCGTTCGGATCGTTTCATTCAAGACGAGTAAACATCCTTCTGTATTAGGATATAGCTCAAAGCGAACGGAATCTTCAGCCCACGTAAATTCAAGAACAGATTCATGTTGCAGGGCGGTAATCGTCATTTCCTCAAAGGTTCCGTCTTGCATATCAAACTTGATTAATCCACCTTCACGCAGGTCTTCAACACGTAATTCAGTGAACCATAAAGCAAGCTTCTCATTCTCTGTTAGAAAGGACCATATTTCTAATGTGGGATGTTTTAGTTGACGTTCGAAACGAGCGACATAATGATCATCTGTTTTTTTGAGGTTAGCTATCATGTTATATTTCTCCTTTGGACTACTGCTGTAGTCCTTTTTTTATTGAGTTGAGGCTTATTAAAACGAGTATAACAATTGTTCGTATGAAAAAAAACTATTGTACGGTTTGATTAGGCGTCTGTAATATGTAGCGGCAGTTTGATGTAAATCTACAGTTTTTTATGCTAAAATAGACGCAATTCTGCTTACCATACTTTTGCTTAGGCGGGATAGATCATAGTAGTGGTATTGGTGAAGGAGGTGCGTATATGGGGATGATGTCCTGGCTGGTTGAGCAGCGGATTCAGGAATCTATGCGTAATGGGGAATTTGGAGATTTACCTGGGCATGGCAAGCCACTGGAGCTTGAGGATTTATCGGGCGTGCCAGAAGAATTACGCATGTCTTTTAAAATTATGAAGAATTCCGGGCTGGTGCCCGAGGAAGTATCTTTGCGTGCAGAATGCGTTACCCTCGAAGGGCTGCTTGCTGCCTGCCACAATAGCGGAGGCCCTGAAACTAGTGAAGGCAAGGCAATACGGGCAAAATTGTCTTTGAAAAGGCTGCGTCTGCAGGAGCTTCTGCGTGAACGAGGCTTAGATAGTAATCCTGCTTTTATGCAATACAGTGTTCAAATACACGAACAGATAATTAGGGAAGAAGAATAACGCTTATT
Organism: Paenibacillus sp. Marseille-Q9583; assembly: GCF_976954365.1. Lineage (NCBI taxonomy): Bacteria > Bacillati > Bacillota > Bacilli > Caryophanales > Paenibacillaceae > Paenibacillus > Paenibacillus sp. Marseille-Q9583. The sequence goes on along the minus strand of NZ_CDRJTB010000044.1, from coordinate 25,345 downwards.
AGGGTCCTGTTGTATGGACATGAGGATAAATAGTGTGATAAAAAGGCAGTTCTTAGTCCATAAAGAGACGAAAGAGCTGCCTTTTTGCGTGCTTCGTTTCACAAGTGTATTTCATTTTACTTGCTTGAAATATACCCATTCTGGATCACCATCGTCTAAATTCTCAATGATTCCGCTTCTTACAAATCCTAGAGAAAGACATACTTGCTGCATGATCGTATTGGATTCATTGGTGGAAGTAAACAGCTTGGGTGTTGGAGAGTGTTCTTCAATGTAACGAATAAGTGCACCAGCAATGCCAAGACGTCTGAAATTGGGATTCACAATTACGAGCTGAATAAAACAGCATTCGAAAAAAGTGGTATCGTAACAAGCAAAACCGACAGGCTCACTGTTAATCGATGCTACAACACATTGCTCATTTAGAATATATTGTTCGATTTTAGGTTTGCGAATTTCGCTGCCAATGACCATGCTATCGATCTTGCTGAGTATAGATAAATCTGAAGTAGTGGCTTTAGTTACGAGCATTTTAGAAAGTCTCCTTTTTTATGATATAAGAAAGATATACTTGAAATGGTAAGTACAGTTTGTCTTGATCTTTGAATTTTTTTCGCACATGATGAATAGGGTTTAGACCACATCAAAGGAAATCATAACATATTATTACAAACGATGGAGAGATATAATGAAACAGCTTCCAATTATACAGGTGCTTCCAGACCTGAAACACATACTTCGCTCAACAAGGGCGGCTGTTCTGATCGCAGAACCCGGTGCGGGTAAAACAACTGGAACGCCTCCGGCATTTCTGGACGAGCCATGGATGGCTGGTAAAAGCATTCTTATGCTTGAGCCTAGAAGACTTGCCGCTAGATCAGCCGCAACTTACATGGCGTCCAATCTTGGAGAAAGTGTTGGACAGACGGTAGGTTATCGGATGAGGAACGACACTAAGGTAGGCAAGAATACACGAATTGTTGTAGTGACTGAAGGTGTCTTAACGAGGATGCTTCAGAGTGATCCATCGCTAGGGGATGTGGGTCTGATTATTTTTGATGAGTTCCATGAGCGTAGTCTACATGCGGATCTGGGACTTGCTCTGGCGCTGGAAGCTCAGGCAGTACTGCGTGATGATCTTCGGATTCTGATTATGTCAGCAACACTAGATAGTGAACGGGTCTCGGTTATGCTGGGTGATGCGCCAGTAGTTGATTGTCCGGGACGAACCTATCCGGTGGAAACTATCTATACCCCAACTACAGGAAATCTTTCGATTGAAAAATCGGCCACAGCCGCAGTGAGACGTGCGCTTGCTGAACAGCCGGGAGATGTACTTGTATTCTTGCCGGGTGAACGGGAGATTCGCAGAACCCAAAATGAGTTGGAACATGGAGAACTGCCTGACGGGATAGTGCTTTGTCCTTTATACGGACAATTACCACAGGCTACGCAGGACGCTGCAGTGGCTCCATCCATAAACGGCGAACGTAAAGTCGTACTAGCGACCTCCATTGCGGAGACAAGCTTGACAATCGAAGGTGTGCGAACGGTAATTGATACAGGGCTGCGTCGTACGCAGATTTTCTCTTCGCGTACGGGAATGCCAAGTCTTACGACGGTTCCGGTATCGAAAGCCTCTGCCGATCAGCGGCGAGGACGGGCCGGGCGGACAGCTCCGGGCGTATGCTACAGGCTGTGGAGTCAGGAGGAGCATAATCGTCTTCCGGATGACAATGTGCCGGAGATTATGGAGACGGATCTTGCGCAGCTCGCTTTGGAGCTGGCGCTGTGGGGCGTGCGCGATCCTGCCGCGCTAGCTTGGCTTGACGCGCCGCCCGCTGCGCCTTATGCGCAGGGCACCGCGCTGCTGCGCCAGCTCGGCGCGCTGGACGCCGGCGGCGCCATTACGCCGCACGGCCGCAGCATGGCCGCGCTTGGCGCGCACCCACGAGCCGCGCATATGCTGCTGCGCGCGGCAGAGCTTGACGCAGCACCGCTCGCCTGCCGGCTGGCGGCGCTGCTGCAAGAGCGGGACCTATTCAAGGGTCCCGCGGCACTAGATTGCGACCTCACGCTCCGCGTAGAGGCGCTGCTCCGGTTCGAACGCTCCGCCGATACGGGCGGAGCGGACCCTACGGCTCTGCGCGCGGTGGTGCGCGAGAGCCGCAATTTCCTGGCGCAGCTGCAAGCAGCGCCAGGCGGGACCGTGAACGACATCAGCCTCTGCGGGCTGCTTCTGTCGTTCGCCTATCCCGACCGTATCGGGCAGAAACGCGGTGATGGCGCGTTTCTGCTCTCAGCCGGTCGTGGCGTGGCCATGCGGGAAGGGCAACCGCTGGCCCGATCCGCTTATATTGTGGCCGCGTCTGTTGACGATCGAGCCACACAAGGTGCAATCTTGCTGGCAGCTGAGCTAGAAGAAGGACAACTGCTTAAATATCATATAGATCACATCACAGAGGATTCTGACGTGTATTGGGATAAAGAAAGTGGAAGTGTGAAGAAACGCCGCCGAACGATGCTTGGCGCTCTTGTCTTAAAAGAAACGTCACATGAAAGACCCTCCACAGAAGAAACAACGAAAGTACTGCTAAGTGTGATCGCAGAAGATGGGATTGATATTTTACCGTGGGAAAAGGGACCTCTGCAGCTTCGTGAACGGCTAATGTTTATGCACGCCTTACGTTCAGATTGGCCTGTTGTCTCTGATGAAGCATTAATTGAGACGCTTGATGAATGGCTATTACCTTACATTCACGGTATGCGTAACTTGCGTGACCTTCAGCGAATCCCGTTATCCCGTGCGCTTGAGGAGTTGCTCGACTGGAATCAGCGACAGCTTCTTGAACAGGAAGCGCCGACACATATAACAGTTCCTAGTGGTTCGCGTGTGCCCGTGGACTATACTAATCCAGCTGCTCCCGTTCTGGCTGTGCGTTTGCAAGAGATGTTTGGACAGTTAGACACCCCTAGAATTGGAGGGGGGAAGGTACCTGTATTGCTTCATCTTTTGTCACCGGCAAGAAGGCCGATGCAGGTGACTTCTGACCTTGCAAGCTTTTGGCGTGGCACTTATTTTGAGGTTAAAAAGGATTTAAAAGGACGTTATCCAAAGCACTATTGGCCAGACGACCCCTTGCAAGCTATTCCGACCAATCGAACACGTCCCAAGAAATAATAGGGTCCTTCGTGCACTTGAAATTTTAATTAGATGTTTTGTCTTCAGCTTACAGGGTAATTAACTAACGAAGACAATTACTAAGGAGGGCTTCAAGTGACTAAAAAAATCGTAGGTATCTTTGATACAGAACAAGAAGCAACCAGAGCAATTGAAGGACTTCACAATCAAGGGTTCAGTAATGATGAAATATCAGTAATCACACGTGATCGCGATGAGCTAAGACATATTTCGGATGATACAGGCACAAAAGCTCCCGAGGGTGTTGCAACAGGTGCAGCTACAGGCGGCGTATTGGGTGGTGTTACCGGACTGCTAGCCGGTATCGGAGCGCTCGCAATTCCGGGGATTGGTCCTATTCTGGCAGCGGGACCTATTGTGGCAACGTTAACAGGTGTAGCCGTGGGTGCTGGTGCAGGTGGCTTAGTTGGCGGCTTGATCGGTCTTGGCATTCCTGAGGATGAGGCAAAAGAGTACGAAGGATACGTTGAAAGTGGCAAGATCCTTGTGCTTGTTGAGGATAATGGACGAGGGTATCAAGCGCATGATGTGTTCCGAGACAACCGCTCACTAAATGCTCAGCGTTACGAAGGCTTGTATAACGAAGACACTCGACTAGGTAATTCGATGGCTAACAGAGCAGACCGAACGGCTGAAGTTTACAACCGCGATAAAATCTAAAATGTAAATCGACCTACTTTTACTATAAACAAACCATTAAAGACTGCACCTCCTAGCGATAAGCTGTGAGGTGCAGTCTTTATTATACATGTGGTATGATATGGATAATAATCCAAATTATAATTGGGCCTTTTGAGAAGTAACTGAAAAATGCACAAAGCAGATACCATGGCAGTTATGTCTGATGTACATAGCCATGTTTATATTTAGAGGCTGTTCTTAAGGAGGGCTTAGATGAAGATATTTGTAGCCGGTGCAGCGGGCGTAATTGGACGGCTATTGCTGCCTAAGTTATTAGGAGCGGGGCATGAGGTTGTCGGAATGACCCATAAGGAAGAAAATAGAGTATTTATTGAGCAGTGTGGAGCACAGGCGGTAATCGCGGATGTCTTCGATCGAGAGGCTATATTTGCATCCATTCACAAAGCGCAGCCAGAAGTGGTTATCCATCAGCTAACTTCACTAAGTCAGCGGAATTTCTCAGATAATTCCAGGATAAGAATAGAAGGAACACGAAATATTGTGGATGCATCCCTTGCAGCTGGCGTGGAACAAATCATTGCACAAAGTATTTCATGGGCTTATGAAGCTGGAGAGGAGCCAGCTACGGAGGAAACTCCTTTAGATCTTAAGGCTTTAGAGCCTCGGAGAAGAACGATTGAAGGTATATACGCACTAGAGAAAGCAGTTGCCGAGATCCCCAATCATGTGATCTTGCGGTATGGAATGTTGTACGGCCAAGGAACATGGTATGACACTAATGGCTATATGGCAGAGGAAATTCGTCAAGAACGAATGACAGCGACAGATGCAGTTGTATCATTCCTACATGTGGAGGATGCAGCTAACGCAGCTGTGCTTGCTCTGAACTGGCCTTCAGGCCCTGTGAACATCGTAGACGACGAGCCTGCTAAAGGATTGGAGTGGTTATCAGCTTATTCAGATACCATAGGTGCTCCTGCTCCTAATGTTCAAGAAGGCAGAGAAGGATGGGAACGCGGAGCCTGCAATACGAAAGCTCGAATGGAGTACGAATGGAGTCCACTGTACCCGTCATGGAGGTCAGGATTTGCTCGGAGCTTGAATGTCCAGAGTGAATGATTTCAGCTACTGAAAGGAAGTGCAGTATGAGTTTACTTCTTGTGATTTTGTTCTTTATTGGTTTAATCATGATGATTAGCAATCAATATGAGATGATCAAGAAAATGGACGAAATGAATGAGTCACTAAGTGAAATTAATAATAAACTGGGTTAGCTAACGTTGAAAAGGAGTGATGACGTGGGGGTAATAAAAAATTTCTCTCTAGTGGTCGTGAATTTAATCGCGGATCTATGGTTTGGAATCGTACGAAAACCTGAATTTTATGATAATCACACGGTTACTACAACAAAGAGAGGGTATGTCCTATTTGTAACGTTAGCAGGTATTATCGCTGTGGGAACCGCCATTTGGCTATGCTCTAGAATTTATTAAGGAAAAGACTGCCAATAGGCAGTTTTTTTTATAGATTGGACTTCAGCTTGCTGAGCTAGAGGGTTATATCCGTATCTTTCTTAACGAAGGCATGCCGCTCATCCGATTGCTGCAATGTTATTTATCGGATCAGAGCGCAGGTTCTGGTTATGATTGTGTTAATCAATTGAGGTCTTTTTAATAACGAATTGCAAGCCGTTTCTATTTCTATAATCAGAGATCAACACTTGCTGTAGTTTAGTAAATAATCATTATAAGTGTTTATTACCAATCATTAACTTTAAGAAGTGATACTATAGAAAATAGAAGGTGAAGTAGCAGCGAGGAGGAATTGTACATGCAATTATTGGGATGGTCTGAGGATGAAATATCGTATGAGCTAAGTAATGATTATTCAATTCGTAGGGCTGAATCGGAAGAGTGGGGAGTGTATTGCTCCATTTATTATAATATTCAATATATTGGCTTTTTTAGAGAAGATGGGTTCAATTCTGCCCAAAAGAATGCTTTTTGGATCTATAAAGGGGAGGCGAAAATAGGTGGAGTAAGGATGTCACCTAATCGGATTTATCATTTATTTGTTATTCCACCTTTTAACGATACATTTGTAGTGCTTAAACTTCTCAAAAAGCTTTTGATATATTGGTCTGACCGAACGGAGCCTATAAAAACCTTCGAGGTTCTACCGGATCAAGTTCATTTATTTGCGCGGGCAGGATTTTGGCCTGATGAGTTCAGATGTCGCTGGATGCAGCGTCCTACAGATCATTTCGAGGTGGAATGGAACGAAGAATTTAGAATTGAAAGTCCACAGATCGAAGAGGATGGAAAAGGAGCTAAACGCTTTATTCTTGAAGATCAGATCGCCGAATGTAGCTACGCTAGCTTTGCCGGAAGTCTCGAAGCGACTAGAAGAAAGCAATTTTCCTATGAAGATTTTATTCCAAGTGAAGAACCGAATTATACGAATGAAGCATTACTTACCGCGTCAACGCTTGTGTATGATAGGAAATCTAGACAGTTAATTGCGAATTGTCTCTTGGGCTTACAAGGGGATTACGCAGCAGTTTATAGTATTAGTGTAATGCCCGGTTATAGAGGCAAAGGGATAGCGACACTGATGTTGAAAAGAGGACTAAGTCTCCTTAAAGATAAGTATCCTTTCCTTAGATTATATGTCATGGAAGGTAATGATGCGGAGTCTGTTTATACAAATCTAGGATTTGTTCCAGGAGTACAAGAGATACAGAACATGTATATTCCAGTGAACGATCAAGCATAAACATTTTCGGCGTCCTTATAAGGGCGGTAAGCGTTTAAGCGAGTATAGGCGGGGAATTTATAATTTCTAAAATTTAAAAAAGGGCTGCCGGATGGCAGCCTTCTTCATCCTATCTAGCCATGTGAAGTTATGGGAAACATGAATTGTTTAGGTAGTTCTTTTATAAGTGGACGTACAAATAACGTATCCTCACTCTGGTGAATTAATGCTGCCTCCATGTGATCAAGGGCATAATCTGGTGTGAAATAAAAATGTATAGCCTCAGTTTCAGGAGAAATAATGCTATTCAATATCGCGTTGATATCCTTACTTGTAGTACTAATAATATCGAAAATATGAAGCTGATGCTCCTCATGTCTAAAGATCACTACGACGTCGGCTTCTTCAATATAGTAAAAAGAATCATGGAAAGGAAGGATAAAATAAAACAGCAGCTGATGTTCATTGTTTATAACACTGAGTATAGAGGACACAGGTACTCTTTCTTCAGCGAACTTTTTTATCATGCTGAAATCAACGGAGTTATTCATAGATAAGGGCCGAACAGAGTGGGTTTTAGATGTTTGATTTCTAAGATGAGAAGTGTTAATAGAAAAGCTGCTTTCTTGCATACGCTCAAATCCGAATTTAGGATAAAAGTCCAAAGCACTATCGTTTGCAAATAAGTAGATGAAGTCATATTCATGTTCGTACTTCGCGATAATATGATCTATTAATTTCCTGGATAATCCTTGCATGCGATAATCAGGATGTGTCATTACAGTGCCAATTTGAATGGCGTTATACTCTTTTTGATTTAAAAGAATCGTCATTTTGTTTATGGACGCATTTGCGATCACATGGTCCCTATCGATGTAGGAATAACAAATATACTTGTCACTCCAGCCTCCTTGTTCATACCATGGCGAGAAATCAATCCCGAAGATCGATTTAGCTAAGGCATTAAAGCTTTCTTTATATTTTTCGATATGCTTATAATCACTGACCAATGGGTAGTTGCTCATAAGTAGGCCTCTTTTCCAAAGTGTTTTTCATAGTCACGTTTAATGGTTATATCTTACTACACCGTTCTTAAGTAATGTTTATTATAAAAAAACAATCCTGAAATGATTTGGAGGCTAGAAAATGAGAGAGATAGATTATAGTAATTATTACTGGAAAGACGAGAAAATAAGATTACGATCAATACAAGAAGGGGATTGGGAAGGCTATTATACGAATCGTTTTGATACCCCAGCACGACGACTCTTACAATGTGCAGTTGAACTACCACCCACCATTGCCGAAGCTAAAAATTTTGCGGAGACTTACGCTGAATTCTCATCGAATAGACTAATGTTTACGATCGAAGACTTACATGGTGAAAATGTCGGAGGCGTAAATCTGAATAGCATTGATGAGAAAAATGGTACGTTCAGCATTGGCGTGCAAGTGGATAGAGATCATCGAGGTAAAGGGTATGGAACGAGAGCTATATCCATCCTCTTAAGATATGCTTTTTTCGAGCGACGACTAAATAAATTCAATGAATGTGCGCTTGAAGGCAATGAAGGTTCTATAGCGATGTTAAAGAAAGTCGGCTGCGTTCAAGAGGGCGTGCGGCGGAAAGTCATTTACACAAATGGACGATATTATGATTTGATATTGTTCGGATTGACGAAGGATGAGTTTATAGAGAAAAACAGAGATGAACAATTATGAGCGCAATCGCTGATTCGGCATATTAAATAGTAAATATAGTACAAATTTAACACTCCCATTTAATGGGGGTTTTTTTATTTCATTGTTTGATTTGTATTTCTATTTGTACATAAATGGAAAGCGTTTTCGTATTGAATGATATCCGCTATTATAAGAGGGTAACTAAAAATGTGAAAGTTCAGTGTAAAATAGCATCTAATGAAAAGAGGGCTGCATATGAATATTTTAATTATTGAAGACGATCCCAGCATTCAAATGCTGCTAAAATTGAGCTTAGAGGTGGAAGGGTATCAGACGAAAGCTGTAGGAACGGTGACTAAGGCGTGGAATGAACTTGGAACAGGGTCTGCCGATTTAATACTGTTAGATCTTATGTTACCTGACCGTTCCGGGTTCGAGCTTCTTCAAATGCTTCAACAACAGTATAAGTCAGTCCCGGTAATCGTGCTCACCGCTAAGAATGAAATGAATGATAAAATCCTTGGCTTTCAATTGGGAGCAGACGATTATCTAACAAAACCTTTTGAGACAAGGGAACTTATCGAACGTATTAAGGCAGTTATGAGACGAATGAAGAGGGTAGCGCCTCCTGAAGTGATCAAGATTGGACCTATTGAAATTGATAAGAATGGACGTACCTGCAAGATAGGAGAACAATGGCTTAAGACAACTAGTAAAGAGTTTGACTTCATGTGGCTTTTATGTGCTCATCCTAAGAAGGTTTTTACTCGCGAAGACTTGCTTGATCAGGTCTGGGGTTATGACTATTATGGGCATACAAGATCCGTGGACATGGTGGTAAACCGTCTTCGGGAGAAAATGAAACCCAACGAGCACCTGATCGCCACTATACATGGGACAGGCTATAAGCTGGAGGTATAGAAGATGGGGCTGCGAAATAAAATGTTTATTCAGCATGCCGTTACGATTATTATGCTGCTCACAGCGATGTTTTTTATCGTTAATTATACGCTTAACCAAAGTATGATTAAACGGGATACCCAGACGTTAAGTCAGTATTTTGGCTTGCATCGTATTGAGGCATTGAAGATTGTCAGTGATCAGAAAATTAATATAGAACAATTATTTTCAGGTAAGTACGCCCCCTTTATTGCGTCGCATTTGGCCTCAAACAGCAATTTTCAAGTACAACTATTCGCACTGGATGAGACGATTGTTGGGAACAGCAGTGATAAAGAAAACTTACTTAAACGTAACGATATTCAGAAAGCGCTTACCGGGAATGCTGCCACGGTCATAACTGCAGGTGAAGGTACACAATATCTAATTTACTCCGTTCCCTTCTGGTATGAGGGTGAAATTGTGGGTGGATTTCGATATTTAATGGACCTCCATGAGAATTTACAGACATTAAACCAGATGCGCATATGGTTCATCGCTGCAGCTGTAGGATGTTTAATTTTTTCGCTTATGGTCAGCTATTCATTCTCATCTTTGTTGGTGAGGCCTCTACATGCCTTGCAGCAGGCGCTTAAGCTTGTATCCATTGGCGATTTTAGCAGAAAGATACAGGCGAGTAGTCAGGATGAGGTAGGAGAATTAGCCAAGGATTTCAATCATATGTCGGATGCGCTGCAACATCATATCAAAATGTTAAAGTATGAACAGGGAAAGCAGAAAGCTTTCTACGATAACATAACTCATGAATTAAAAACACCATTAACTTCGATTATCGGGTTTTCGGATTTAATGGAGAGAATGAATAAGAAGGATGATATACAGGAGTGTAATACCTATATTCGCAAAGAGAGTACTCGGTTGTTAAATATGGTTGAGGATTTGTTACAGACCTCCCTGATTGGTGATGAGGCTTGGCGTATCAAGCTGGAATGTACTGATTTAGGGGCTGTCATTATGGATAGTCTACGTATCTTAGAGCCGACCCTTCAAAAATCCGCGATTGTTACCACGCTAAAGATCTCATCTTGTGAAGTGAATTTAGATCCCAAGAGAACTCAGCAAGTTCTATTTAACGTGATTGATAACGCCATCAAGCATAGCGAATGCACAAATCTCTATATCGAGTTAACAGAGCATGAGGGCTTTGGGCTGGTTCGTATCATAGATAACGGGAGAGGGATATCGCAACAATTGCAAAGTATATTATTTCTTCCTTCAGCAGAGAAACAGGATCGTATGATTTCAAACGAATCACATGGGTTAGGATTACCGCTATGTAAACAGTTTATGGAACTTCAAGGAGGGAGTATCGTCATTACTAGCTTGGAGAAGAAGGGGACAGAGATTCAGCTGAGATTCCCCTTAACATAACAAATGTAAGCGCTGTTACAAAACTGATACAAATTTAAAATTTTTCTGATATATGAGGAGGTTAAAGTAAGTGCCAGAGGATAAGAAAGGGCTTTCATGGTTTCGCCTCATCTTGTTACAAGTCATCATAGGCAGTCTGCTAATCGGCATGTGCGCTTACACTTTTCGAATACCTCTTGATGAAGTGCATGTTGTACCTCGACAGGAGGATCAGCTTGACCGGATTGCAGGCGTTCCGATGCGCGTGGATATTACGTATCCAGGCTTAGGGACGATATCCATTGAGGATCCGAAGGAATTACTGAAATTGAGATCTACTTTTTCTGGGTTGTTATCATCAGGAGTGCAGCGTCCACAACAGTTGGTTCCGAGATTGCTGTTGACGGGAACGATGGCCTATCTGGATCAAGAAGATATTCCTTTTCAAGTGGAAACGAATGCGTTTCACTTCGGTGCGGAGTCAGTTAATTCGCTTAATGTAAGTGCAACTATCCGCAAGCTGCAAAGCACACTTATAGATAAGATGTTAACAACGTCGAGTATTGGATCTGCTGTGGAAAACAAGATTAATGATGTGTTCACACTACAGCAGGGAGTACTTACAGCTCTCACTCAGGTTGAGAGGAAGGCGTTGATATCGCAGATTCGTGCAGCAGAGCGTATTATCGATTTCAGCCATTTTGATGACTTGCAACGTACACCCGATGCTCACTTTGTCATTCAGCTCACGAATGATTATCGAGTGAAAAAGCACTGGATCCATGTGGATCGCTATAACGGCGCTTACTTCGTGGTCTATGACCTTCTGGATGAGACTAATCAAAGAGTCTATTTCAAACTAAATAATGCCTCATACTGATCTTGAAGGGATGGTTTAGTCTATGGCGAGAAAGAAAAAAAACAGTAAGTCAGTCATTTTATTGTCAGTCATAGTAGTTGTGTTGGTAGCGGGGTTCTTCATGTATAAATCAGGGGTATTTGGCGGTAAAGAAATCAAGAAAATTACCGTATATTCCATTTTTCAAGAGGAAGAGGCTCGTAAAATTCTGGATAAATTCAAAGCTGAAACCGGAATTGACTATGACATCCTACGATTGCCAAGTGGAGAAGCGGTATCCCGTGTACAAAATGAAATGTCGAATCCACAAGCCGACTTTCTGATGGGAGGGCCAGCGGATTCGCACCAAGTACTGAAAGAGGCAGGTTCATTGGAAGCTTATACTTCTCCGAATGCTTCTGACATCGCTGACAATATGAAAGACAAAGATGGCTTCTGGACAGGGTTTTATTTAAATCCAATCGCTATAGGTATTAATGAAGAACGGTGGAAAGAAAAATACGGTAGTGATCCATACCCTGAATCTTTTAAGGATTTACTCGATCCTAAATTCAAAGGTGAAATCGGTATGTCCGATCCAGCAACATCGGGTACAGCATATACAGCAGTAGCCTCTCTAGCTCAAGTATGGGGTGATGATGAGATGTTGAACTATATCAAACAGTTACTGCCTAACCTTAAGGAAAGACCTAAGTCTGGTATTGAGCCCATTCAGAAAGCTGCGAAAGGAGAGTATACAATTGGTGTGACCTTCCTTGGAGATCAGTTGAAGATTAAATACCAAGGCAACCCAATTGTTAGTGTTGTACCAGAAGCTGCAGGTTATGAAGTTGGAGCCTTATCCATTGTTAAGGGCGGACCTAACACAGAGGCTGCGAAGAAGCTTATGGACTATATGCTTACGAATGAACCGGGTGAGTTGTATACGCAATCTGCCTACGCAGTATCTGTTAAAGCATCAGTACCGATTCCTAAAGGTGGCATTGATATTAAAACAACGAAATACAACGAGGCATATGATTTGTTAAAAGCAGCATCGCAGCGTAAAGAGTTGCAAAATGCATTAAAAGATTTGAAATAAAAGAGCCAGTAGGGGTATTGCATGGCTGCACCATATATGGTGACTGTAATGCCCCTCAAATTGGATGGCAGAAAGGTGGGAGTCGCCCCCTATGAAAGAAAAAAAAGGCATTGGGGAGTCGATCAACAGGCTCTTTAAAGATCCATCGTCACTTGTACTTGTACTGACTAGCTTTGCATTTCTCATTCTATTTGTTATTTATCCGCTAGTAGTCGTTGTGTTTACATCTGGATTTGATAATTGGGCAACGTTTTTTAGTAAAGCCCGTTATGGAAAAGCTCTATTAAATACGGTAGTTAGCTCATCATTATCCGCTTTTACAGCAACAGTGTTTGGCTTTATATACGCGTATGCGATTCACTACAGTAACATCAGAGGAAAGAAGTTCTTTCGATTTATAGCCTTTATTCCATTATTAGCTCCTTCGGTTATGAGTGGTTTAGCATTCCTATTGCTTTTTGGACGTGGGGGAATGATCTCACAATGGTTAAATACCAACTTTAATTTTGAGCTTGATTTGTATGGATTACCAGGGCTGTGGATTGTTCAGACGATATCCTATTTTCCACTTGCCTACATGACTATAACGGGTGTGCTCCGCGCTATATCACCGAATCTGGAGATAGCAGCACAGAATCTTGGAGCTAGAGGGTTTAAATTATTCAGGACGATTACGCTGAAACTTGCACTTCCAGGTGTCATTAACGCATTCTTGTTGGTGGCAATTAACTGCTTCGCTGACTTCGGGAATCCAAAGCTGATTGGTGGTAACTATTCACTTTTAGCTGTTGAGATCTACGGAGAAATCATTAATAACGAGGCAGGATTAGCTTCGGTAATGGGGATTATCCTAGTAATTCCTGCACTGATTGTATTCTGGGTTCAGAATAAGATTCTATCTAAAGGCTCCTACTCAACGATAACTGGTAAGCCGGTATCTGGCTTGAAACGGATCACTACATCTAAGAGGACCGATGCATTACTTTTCTCTTTTAACAGTTTAATCTCATTGTTCATTATTTCGATGTTTGCGATCACCATTCTTTTCGCCTTTACGAAAAACTTTGGTCGAGATAATACGTTCACACTGGATCATATAATGAAAGTTGTCTTTAGTTCATCCAGTCCAGCCGTTTTGAACAGCTTAGTGTTATCGCTAATTAGTGCGTTACTGGCGGTGGCTCTTGCATTAGTGCTCGCCTATATAGTAGTCCGCAAACCTTTTCCAGGTAAAAAATTACTAGATTTCAGCGCGGTTCTTCCAATTGCGCTTCCAGGAACATTCGTTGGTCTTGCACTGATTGTTGCGTTTAGTAAAGGTCCGATTGTTTTGCAGGGATCTGCAGCATTGATAGTCATTGCGATGTTACTTAAACAGATGCCTGTAGGCTATCGCGGCTTGACTGCGTCTTTTAAACAAGTGGATAAATCGATCGAAGAAGCAGCCACCAATCTGGGTGCGAGTAGCCGTAAGACGCTAACAACGATTGTATTTCCAATGTTGCAAAAAACCGTCGTAGCGAACTTTGTCTATGCGTTTATGAAAAATATGAATACCTTGAGCACGATAATCTTCCTAATTACCCCTAAATGGGTTGTTGCAGCAGTATCGATCTTTAACTATGCCGAAACAGGAACCTATTATTGGGCTGCCGCTGTGGCAGTGGGCTTGATGGGTGCAACGCTTGGTACACTGGGAGTGATCAAGTTGATCTTCCATTCCAAAGTGAAAATATTTGATTTCTAATGATTTTGAAGGGAGCGGGCACGATGGAATCCAACATACTACTAGATTTGAAAAATGTGAATAAAGTGTTCGGTAATAACCATGTCTTGAAAAATATTAACTTAAAAATTGAACGGGGGAAGTTCATCACCTTCCTTGGTCCGAGTGGTTGTGGGAAGACGACTTTATTACGTTCCATCGCAGGTTTCTATACCATCGATGATGGTGAGGTGTGGATTGACGGGAAATTGGTTAATGAACTACCGCCATATAAAAGGGGCACTCCAATGGTGTTCCAGGAATATGCCTTATTCCCGCATATGACGGTATTTGATAATATTGCTTATGGACTAGATATTAAGAAAAGACCTGAAGCAGAGGTACAAGAGCGTGTTATGGCTGTTATGGCCCAAGTCAAATTATCCGGACTTGAAGAGCGATATCCCCATGAAATGTCTGGTGGACAACAGCAACGTGTGGCTATGGCTCGTGCCTTAGTGATGAATTCGCCGATTATTCTGCTGGATGAGCCCCTAAGTAATCTAGATGCTAAATTACGTGAAGAGGTACGCGTTGAACTGCGGACGATTCAACAGGAACTTGGTCTAACCGTAATTTATGTTACACATGATCAATTGGAAGCTTTGTCGATGTCAGATCAGATCGTGGTTTTTAATAAAGGAGCTATTGATCAGTATGGTACGCCGCATGAAATATACTATAAACCTCGTACACAATATGTAGCTGATTTTATTGGTACTACCAATTTTATTGAGGCAGTAGTCGTGCAAAGTAAAGAGGGTACGGCAACAGTCAGCTACGGTTTTGGAGGGGATAACGTTACTATTACTACAGATGAGAAGCTGACAGAGGGTGAGGAAGTTCTTCTGAGTGTTCGCCCCGAATCACTGCGACTAAATCATCCGGACATTAGTGGATTTAACATCATGGGAGTAGTTCAATCCTCGATGTTTCTAGGAGAAAAGGAAAGATATTTCCTTGCAGATCAATGGGGTAAAGAATGGATTGTCGATGCATATGATATTGGTCAAAAGACTTTCGATGGTCAAGTTCGGATGAGTGCGGCAATAGACAAAATTCATATTATTAAAAAGGGTAGGTCGTAAACTGAAGTAGATGTTCCAAAAAAGGAAAACAGTCGTTTTCCTTTTTTGGCGTATCTTATTTTAAATAGAACGGCGGCTATAGGCTAGTTTAGCGGGAGGAGACGTTCTAAATTGAGAACAAAGGTAATTATCATGTCATTGGTTGCGGTAATAATACTTCTTCTAATATATTTATATCCTGGACAGAAAAGTAATCAGCCTCTCAAAGTATATGTAATTTTTCAAGAGGATGAAGCGCGTATTCTGTTGGAGAAATATAAGAAGAAGACGGGACAGTCTTATGAGCTTATTCGCATGTCTGGCGGTGAGGCAAGCTACCATTTGATGTCGATCAATAAGACTGGCATTGATGTTGTTCTCGGTGGGCCTGCTGATCTTCATGAGCAGCTTAAGAGCAAAGGGAAATTAATTCGCTATTCATCGCATGTAGCTGATGAGATCCCCGACATTTATAAAGATAAAATGGGCTATTGGACAGGTATATACATGGGAGCATTGGCTATTGGTGTTAATGAGCAGGTCTGGAATCAAGATCCTCAGCTTGTATCTTTACCTCTTCCGGAACGCTACGAAGACTTATTACGTCCAGAGCTCAAGGGGAAAATTGAAATTCCGGACCCAGAAACCTCAGGTACAGGATACACATTGCTAGCCTCACTTGCACAAGAACGTGGGGAGGAGCAAGCTCTAGCATTGGTGAGTGCTCTTAAGAAGCAGAGTTCATCAACTACATTCTCAGGAATTAGTTCTGCGCAGCGGCTTGCAGTAGGTGAAGTTGCTGCTGTAATCAGCTTTATGGGCGACCAGCTTCGATTTAAGAATTCGGGATATGCTATACAATCTTCTATTCCTCCACAAGCTGGATGGGAGATAGGTGCAGTGTCGATCTTGAAAGGTGGGAACAACGTGACGGCTGCTAAGCAGCTGGTGGATTTTGTACTGTCAACAGATGCTCAAACTGATTATATGAATTCCGCATTTTCCTTACCTGTGATGCCGAATATTAAGATTCATCCGCTATTGTCTTCTGTTAAGCTGGAAAAATTAATGATGACGTATCGATTCGATATCGCTGCTGCGAACCGAGAGAAATTACTCGCTAAATGGCACGAGGCCAATAAACGCTAAGGTATTGTTCACTCATTATTCAACGGTCATCGAGAACTTTATAGTTAAGTTCTCAATGGCCGTTATTATTACTCAATAAAACCAACTTTCATCATATGAAAAATTCACAATAGAAAACCTTAAGATGCAACTCTATCTAGCAACTCTTATAGAGAATCATCATTTATCCCTATTAAATTTCTATTCCTATTAGAAAAAGTGAACCCCTACCAAATTTCAGGTTGTGAAAGTTGGAAAATAGTGCTTATACTAGAGTTATAGAAGGTAAGATTAACCAACAAGAATACAACATGAGGAGGGTTTATATGGCGTTTATGATTGCTCAACGGGCTTTTATCAAGGTGTATCTTATAACGATGGTGGAACAACATCGCGGGTATGGATACCAAATGCTTGAGGATTTACGTAGAGATTTCAAGGCACATGGATATTCCCCCCCACAGAGCGAAATCTATCGCGCCTTACATGAGCTGGTACAGCAAGGGATTTTATATCGTACTAAACAGCTAAAAGGAAATGACCCGAAGGTGGATTTTCAAGAAATCGTCTTATACCATTTCACAACTGATGGAGAAGAGAAAGCAAAGCTATATAAGAAGCAGGTGAAGACGGATCTTGACCGCTGCTTAGGTATTTTGAACAAAGCGGTTGCGGATAACTTCTAGAACTGGAACTTTAGTTATATTTTCAGGATGCGCTCACCCTGTTATAATGGTTACTGCCGGATAATTGCAGTATATACTTGGAGGTAACAAATGATGGATGAACATATGAAACGTCGGTTGGACAAGCAACGCAAGCTCTTCAGCCAACTTGGCATCACTTTAGATGCTCTAACCATACATGAAAAAGAATTCAGTATGAAGCTTCGTGGTTACGATGCGGAGGAAGTGGATACATTTTTAGATAGCGTAATCAAGGATTACGAGCGTTTCTATGCGACAATTGCTGATCTGATGGATAAATGGCAAGAACAGCAGCTGGAGATGCGAGAATTAAAATCAGAAACCAAAGCCACTGAGGTAATTCAGGTTCCTGTACTTCGAGGCATCGACCCTAAGGAATTAGAAGAGGTCATTCTAAAACTGGAGACCAATGTCCGTCAGCTTAAAGAAAAGCTTCCCCAAATTGAAAGCTATTTATAACTCGTGAATTTTTGAGTTCAGGAGCTGCGCTTGACATTTATAAATTTACCATTGACGAGTTACAGTTCATGATTTATGATATGTTTATAAATGATCATTTATATTTTAGTGGCGTGTTACCGTTAAGGGCATGAGCCAAGGATTGTCTTCATCTCGATGAGACATTTCTTGGCTTTTTTTGTTCCTAATTGACGATAATATGGGAAAGGAGTGATGAGCTTGTCGCGGGAGATCGAGCAATTTCAAGTACAGCGTGTGATTGGGAACAACGTTGTAATGGTTCAGGGAAGCAAGAACGGCAAGGAATATGTCATCATCGGTAAAGGCATTGGTTTTGCTGTGAAAGGTTCAGGTGTGATTGATGGAAACGATCCTCGTATTGAGAAATTGTTTCGTCTAGAAGACCGCGAATCCTGGAGTCAGTATCAAATATTGCTGGAAGACATAGATCCCAAAGTGATGAGAATAACTGATGAAATAATTGCTGATATCCAAAGTCAATTTCCTGACAAATTAAACGACAAGATTTATTTGGCACTCCCGAGCCACATTCAGTTCACCATTTACCGTCTGCGCAACGGGATGGATATTATTAATCCTTTTTTACAAGAAACTAAGATGTCTTTTCCGAAGGAATTTGATATCGCTTACAAGGCATCAGAGAAGATTAATGCTGAATTTCAAGTGCAAATTCCCGAAGACGAGGTTGGATTTCTAACTTATCATGTGTACTCCGCAGTTAACAATGTATCGGTGGGTCAGTTAGTAAAAGCATCTAATATTGTAAGTGAACTTTTGGACATGATACAGCAAGAACGAAATATAACTTTTGAGCATGGCAGTATGAATCATATTCGATTAATGATCCATTTGCGGTTTTCTCTGGAACGTATTTTGAAGGGATCACTAATAGATAATCCTTTTGTGAAACATATTAAGAAGGAATACAAAGAGGAATACAAGTTATCTCAAAAGCTCGGTAAAGTGATGCAAAAATCTCTTGGTGTAGATATCCCGGAAGAAGAGCTGTGTTTCCTGGCGATGCACTTACACCGGTTATTTCAGACTTTAGTTAAACAAAACTAACATCTTTAGAGGAGTGGAGCATATGTTTTCCAAATGGAAATCAAAAAAAGAAGAGAAACCTACTGGACATACAATCGAAATCATGGCACCAATCAGCGGAGAGGCAGTTTCATTAACAGAGGTTCCGGATGAAACCTTTGCTGGTGGTCATATGGGTAGCGGAGTTGCAATTAGACCTTCCGAGGGGATCCTAAAAGCTCCTTTTGATGGCACGGTTGCTCATATCGTGAAATCGAGTCATGCAGTTATTCTGGAACATTCCTCCGGTGTGCAATTGCTGTTACATATCGGAATCGATACTGTCAGTCTTAAGGGTAACGGGTTTGTCAGTCATATTGCCTCTGGAGATCAAGTGAAGGCAGGTCAAACCTTAATCGAATTTGATCTGGATGTTATTCGCGCAGCAGGCTGTGACACAATTTCACCTGTAATCGTGACTAGTACGGAGGAAACACCACCTCAAGTGAACGGACATTATGGTCAGGTTACAGCAGGACAGGATCTGATTCTAACAGTGGCTTCAAAGTAATAGGCTGATAGAGCATTACTACTATTGAATCGAAAGGATGATATTGTTATGTTGGCTTTTCTACAAAAATTAGGTAAGTCGCTTATGCTTCCAGTTGCTACTATGCCAGCGGCAGCTATTCTTCAAGGATTTGGTTTGCTTAACTATGAAAAAGATTTGCATCTAGGAGCTACAGTAGGGGGATTCCTTAATCAATATTTTGCTCCATTCCTAAACGCCGGTGCAAATGCTATCTTCGGAAATCTTGCTTTGATCTTTGCGGTCGGGGTCGCGATTGGTTTTGCTAAGGATGCTGTAGCAGCCTTGTCAGCAGTAATTGCATATATGGTACTGACTAAGATTCTGGCTGTCGTACCCCTTCAGTTCTCCTTCATCAATGATGATGTAGTGTTGAACATGGGTGTGCTTGGAGGTATATTTGCCGGAGCATGGGCAGCATTCCTATATAAGAGATATCACAATATCAAGATGCCAGATTGGCTTGGGTTCTTTGCAGGTAAACGGTTTGTTCCAATCATTACAGCAGCATCCACAATGGTCCTTGCCGTATTAATTGGTATGATCTGGAGCCCAATACAAGATGTAATTAGTGATTTCGGAAACTGGGTTGTATCCCTGGGTGCAGTTGGAGCATTCATCTTCGGTACAGCTAACCGCTTATTGATTCCGATTGGTCTTCACCACGTACTTAATACGATTGCTTGGTTCCAAATTGGTGACTTTACGAATGCAGCTGGTGAGTTGGTACACGGTGACTTGTATCGCTTCTTCGCAGGAGACAAAACTGCTGGGATGTTTATGACTGGTTTCTTCCCAATCATGATGTTTGCGCTTCCAGGTGCAGCACTTGCATTTATTCATACAGCTAAACCCGAAAAACGTAAGATGGTTGCTTCCATCTTCATCGGTTCCGCTATCGCTTCTTTCTTGACAGGGATCACCGAACCACTGGAGTTCTCCTTTATGTTCTTGGCACCATTACTGTACTTGGTGCATGCATTGTTAACAGGTTTCTCTATGGCGTTAATGTACATTCTAGATGTCAAGCTTGGTTTCGGATTCTCTGCAGGTTTGATCGATTACCTAGTGAATATGAAACTTTCCACCAATGCATGGGTTCTTATCCCTGTAGGTCTTGCTTTCTTCGTTCTGTACTACGTGTTGTTCCGTTTTATCATCACGAAGTTCAAGCTTAAGACCCCAGGTCGTGAAGATGATGATGATGCGCTTGTAGCAACAACTGGAGGTAACGCAACAGGTTCAGCTGCTTCTTCCAAGGCAGCTCAAATTCTTGAGCACATCGGAGGACCTTCAAACATCGAGAATATCGATGCTTGTATTACACGCCTTCGTCTGATCGTTAAAGACGAGAAAGCCGTTAAAGATTCCGCACTGAAACAACTCGGCGCTTCCGGTGTGATGAGACTTGGTCAAGGTGCTGTACAAATCGTATTTGGTCCGAAATCGGAGCAATACAAAGAGGAAATCGAGAAGTTGCTTTAACTTAACGTTCTCCGTTTAAATTTATTAGCAAGGGCTAGTCCGCATACTAGCCCTTGTTTTTTTTGTATACTTACAGGTATAAAGTGTTGCAATATACACAATGCCTAGTATAATACTTGGTATAACTATACAAAGGAGTCGGTACATATGTCAGTCGACGATTATCTGGACCTTTTAAATTATGCCAAAGCAATTAACGATGGACAGTGGCAGGCTGACATCATAGAGAGCTTAAAGAATCTTAACACAGTATCGGAAGAACCTAAGGTTCAAGAAGAAAGTGTGATAGAATTATGGTCACGTTTTGATTCCATTAACATCTTAATCATGAAATTGTTTGAGAAGTTACGTGAAAATGAAGAATCAGATGAAGTGTTACATTGGAAAAAACAACTGCTGGAGCTTAAGTTGGAGCGGAGTATTTTGTCCAAGAAGATTCTTAACCGATATATTCGAATTCGATAATTGGAATCAAAACAGATAGGTAAGACCAATAATGAAGACAGTTACCTTATTAATTAGGGGCTGTCTTTTTGTATGTTTTATATTGGGTTATGATAATTATGAAGAATTCTGATACAAAAATGTACTGACAGTCGTCTTACTTATAGCTGCAGCTGATAAGGAGGATTTACACGATGGAAATTCCGGAATCTGAAGTTTTTAAAACAATATTTTATGAACATTACCCTGTTGTCCGCCGTAAGCTTGCCGCTTTGGTACGTGATGAATCGGCGGCTGATGATTTAGCTCAAGAAGTTTTTCTGAGATTGTACCGTAATCCACCAGATGATCCAGCAGCGCTGGGTGCCTGGCTTCATAGAGTCCTTACTCGTATTGGATATGATTATTTGGACAAAAAAGCAAGGGAACGGCGACTGCAGAATAAACAAGAGCAGCTTTATGATGCTAGTGAAACTCCCCCTTCAGGTGAAGAAGTCATAATTAGTAAGCTAGATCAGGAAGATGTACACATCTGGCTGAATGAATTGCCTGAAAGAGACAGACAAGCGCTTCTTCTTCGCTACTCGGGGTACAGTTATGTGGAAATCGCGGGAGAGCTTGGAGTAAGGCCTCCAGTAGTAGGGACCCTGCTTCACCGAGCGACAGAAAAACTAAGACAAAATGCAACGAAGGCGATACCCCAGACGAAGTAGACTTCTTTCAAGGAGAAGTTACGAAGTAATCTTTAAAATCAGGAGGTACAATAATGAATAACTATTCAGGAAAGCAAGATAAAGATAAGCAAAGTACAGACGAAGCCTGGGTCAAGCTGCAGACTAAGTTAGAGAATGAGCCTTATAATCCTCAATGGGCAAAATGGAGTCAAAATACGGAAGCCCAAACTGAGGATTCTGTTAACTTAAGTCAGCCAGAAAATCTAGAGAACCTTGAATCAGAGTCAACTCCCACGTTAGTACAGGACATACTTGTAACTACCCATGATAAGAAAGTACAACGTCCGCGTCGACTGCGTATGAACCGTCGTCGGAAACTAGGAGTTGTAGCTGCAAGTGTAGCTGTTTTTGCAGTCATACTCGCGACCCCAATAGGAAACACAGCAATGGCATCCATTCTGAATCAGTTCCGGATGGAGCAGGTTACGGTTGTTCATGAAAGTGATCTGCGTAATATTTTCACACAGGTGGCTGAAGACGGTGAACTTAATCGATCAATTAATCAATTCGGTGAGTTTACAAACGCTAGCGGGGCTTACATTGGTGAGTTGCCTGCGGATCAACTGAAGGCTACCCTAGGCTATCCAGCGAAAACCGCTGCTTTAGTGGAAGGGCATAATTCAGTTACGGTGGGTGCTTCACAAGATATCACGCTTAATCTGAAAGTGGACGAAGTGAACAAAGCCCTGAAAAAAATTGGAGCAGAACATCTGCTGCCCGAATCGATTGACGGTAAACCAATTACACTTCATATCCCGGAATTTGTGAATTACAATCTCTCATCTGACGAAACGCACTGGGCAAGTCTGTCGCAGATGAATGCGCCTGTACTTAACGTTGATCCTTCTATTAAGGTGGAAGAGGCTTTGGAAGCTGTAATGAATTTCCCACTGCTCCCAGATTACTTGAAGACTAGCTTAATGCAAAGCAGGGTCTTATCCGGAGAAATCCCAATGCCGTTAATCGCTGGTGAAAATACGGAGCAAATAACTGTGGGTGACACTTTAGTTATAGTTGACAATTATGAATACAGCCGCGGTCCTGTATATCAAGCTACATGGATTCAGGATGGACAGCTATTCAATTTGTCCGGTGAGCTCTATTCGAGTAAAGAGAAGCTTATGACCAAGGTTCAGGAGCTGATTGAATCATGAGTACTGCAGCAATTGAAGCCAAGTCCCTAACTAAAGAATATGATAACGGACGCGGTTGTCGAAATGTAAGTATTACTGTAGGGAAAGGGGAAGCCTTTGGCTTCCTCGGCCCTAACGGTGCAGGTAAAAGCACCTTTGTAAAAATGCTTGTAGGTCTTATTCATCCATCAAGTGGCAGTGGAACTCTGTTCGGGCATAAGATTGGTTCGCTAGAAGCTAAATCACTAATCGGTTATTTACCCGAATTGTATCGTTATCAGGAATGGCTAACGGGTGAGGAGGTTGTGAGGCTGCATGCAAGACTATGCGGAATGCAGCGGTCTGTAGCAGATAAGAGAATTCCACAACTTCTTGATGAGGTTGGAATTGGTAAGCGTGGACGTGACCGCGTGAAGCATTACTCTAAGGGAATGCAGCAAAGACTGGGTTTAGCTTGTGCACTTGTTAATGATCCGGCTATCGTTTTTTTGGATGAGCCCTCATCGGCACTAGATCCAATCGGACGTCAGGAAGTCCGGCGTATATTACAGAATCTAAAAGAAAAAGGGGTTACGATATTTCTAAACTCTCATCTGTTAGAGGATGTTGAAGTACTTTGCGACCGAATGGCGCTACTTAATAACGGAGTTATTCTCCGGCATGGTAAAGTGTCCGAGGTGTTAAACAAGCGTATGAGCTGGCGATTTAAAGTAGGCGGCTTTGCACCTATTTTATTGTCGTGGCTAAAAGATCAGACAGGCTTGAAGATCCGGGTGTCTTCCCATACCGAAGAATCCATAGACAGTAGTACGGTTTGGTTGGAAGCAGAGCTGGAAAGTGAAGAGCAGGTGGGGTGGTTGAATACACTAATTGTAGAACAAGGGATGACCTTATATGAAGTTTCACATCAGCAAGAACGTCTAGAAGAGTGGTTTATGAATGCTGTATCAGGACTAAGCCACAGAGGTGAACACGAATGAGAATTATTATGGGTATGACCTGGAAAGAACTGATGCGCAAAAGAGTAATGGTACTGACATTAATTATGACCGTGGTCTTTCTTATTGGGTTTTGGTTTATTGCGGGTACGATCGGGCAAAGTTCTATGTCTCACGGATCGAGTTTTCCTAGCGGAGAAGAACTCCTTATTCGTTTTACAAATGGTTTATTTATTTTATCGTTTGGATTTTTCTTCGGAGCATTTGTAATTGCTTTTTTAGCTATTTTTAGTTCGTTTTCCGCCATTTCAGGTGAGGCAGAGCAGGGAGTGATGCAAGCCTTGCTTCCAAGACCCATTCCACGCTGGAAATGGTACGCAGGTCGCTGGCTTGGTTATGTAACACTAGGAATAGGTTATGCACTTATTTTATTTGTTTCTATATTGCTAATTACGCAAGCCCATACCGCAATTCCAAGAGATGGATTAGCGTTATTCAAATCATTTTTGCTCTTTTCTTCCATCGTACCGTTGCTAATAACTGTTTCTATGCTGGGTTCAGGATTCTTCTCAGCCCTTGGGAATGGAGTCTTTATGACGATGCTTTACGGAGCAGGATGGCTAGGAGGAATGATTGATAAGGTAAGTAGTTCTTTATTATCTAAGCCCGAAGCACTTAGCACCCTAAATAATATGACGGGTATAATGTCCTTACTTATGCCTGTAGATGGGTTACAGCGCAGAATGACTGCTGAACTGTTTAGCATTAACGAAATGAACGGGATGTTTAACGCTTCCAATAGTCTATTTGGGTTAGATAACTTCACCTCAGTCCCATCTAATACATTTATCGTCTATGCGATCTTCTATACACTAATCGCGTTCTTAATCGGCTTGTATCGTTTTCAACGGAAAGATCTATAGCAGTTTAACAATATATCGAAGAACTTAAAATGCCCTTTTTGTTGCCGGATTTACGGAACAAAAAGGGCTCTTCAAGTTAGTATAAGTCGGATTAATTTGTAACACCAAGCTCAATCCAGTCCGTAGACCAATTTCCAATTTCACCGAGTATAGGAGCCAACGCGGTTCCTTTTGGAGTAAGGGAGTACTCAATGCGTACTGGCATTTCTGGATATACGGTCCGCTCAATAATTCCTTCGATTTCCATTTCTTTTAATCGGTCAGATAACACTTTACCACTTAGATTGGACAGACAGCTTTCTATTTCGCCAAAACGACGTGGACCTGACATGAGCACAAAAACGATCAGCGCGACCCAACGTTTACTTAGCAAGTCTACCGCTTTTTCAAAGCGAGGA